>NZ_JAGGQM010000004.1:0-39831 GCF_018613295.1 Bacillus sp. ISL-39 | reverse complement strand
GAAAAAGAGGGATAAAGACCATCCAGAGCAGAAAAAGCGCGAGAGATGGTCAATAAAAGAGGGATAAAGACCATGCAGAGCAGAAAAAGCGCGAGAGATGGTCAATAGAAGAGGGATAAAGACCATGCAGAGCAGAAAAAGAGCAAGAGGTGGTCAATAGAAGAGGTATAAAGACCATGCAGAGCAGAAAACGAGCATGTGGTGGTCAATAGAAGGGGTTTAAAGACCATGCAGAGCAGAAAAAGCGCATGTGGTGGTCAATAGAAGAGGTATAAAGACCTTCCAGAGCAGAAAAAGAGCATGTGGTGGTCAATAGAAGAGGTATAAAGACCTTCCAGAGCAGAAAAAGCGCGAGAGGTGGTCAATAGAAGGGGTTTAAAGACCATGCAGAGCAGAAAACGAGCATGTGGTGGTCAATAGAAGAGGTATAAAGACCATCCAGAGCAGAAAACGAGCAAGAGGTGGTCAATAGAAGAGGTATAAAGACCATCCAGAGCAGAAAAAGCGCGAGAGGTGGTCAATAGAAGGGGTATAAAGACCATGTAGAGCAGAAAAAGCGCGAGAGGTGGTCAAGAGAATAGATATAAAGACCATGCAGAGCAGAAAAAGAGCATGAGGTGGTCAATAGAAGGGGTATAAAGACCATGTAGAGCAGAAAAAGCGCGAGAGGTGGTCAATAGAATAGATATAAAGACCATCCTGGCCACAAAAAGCGAGTAGGATGGTCATTAGAAGGATTATACAGACAATTAAACATATGATATTAAATAAAGTAAGTCCATTTACGATTACTGATTTGTTTGAAGTTCCTTTGTAATATTCTGCGTATGGTTCTCATGGGGACAATTTTACCGCACCATTCATAAATCGCGTTGGAGGTCACCTTGGCTTCTGGATTCAGAAGCTTGAACTCCCCAATGGTGCGCAATGTGGCGGTTTCTATATTTTCAGACGTGCCACAACAGCTGCAGCTAATCTGCGGCCAGTGATAGACCTCCATAATTGTTTTGCAGGATAAGCATTGTATGCCTTTTTTAAGCGACTCATAATCATATTCATGAGTGCGGGCATAGGGGGATTCGAGTAAGTGCAGTGCCAAAAGTTTTTCTGCCAAATTTTTATGTCTGTTTTGCAGCTTGGATGGTTCTTGATTGAGTCTTTTCATGAAGCGATTCAATTGATTTGGTAAAATGAATGGCTGGTCCATGGGGGCTTGATATAATGCGAACTCAGGATTGATAAAAATGACGTAGGCTTTGACTTGGAGGTTGAATCCGAGGCTGTTTAGCAGTTGCCGAAGCAGTGATTCTGCTCTTTTTAATTGAATGATGGGGTTCTTAACTTCCCGGCTGGCGGCAGTTTTTAGTTTGTCACCATCGTAGTAATAGTCCCCTTCATAGTTCTTTACTTCAAATAAATAAACCGTGTTCTGCATGATGAGGAGGGAATCGATTTGGAATGTGGAGCCACTAAATTCAAGGAGTAAATCATTGAGGATCAGATGTTCTGGCTGCAAGGATTCGAGCCAAACATCAAACTGGACTTCTCCTTCATATCCCTTCAGTAAGTATATGAATTGAGACTGGTCTTGTTCTGTTAATCCGCCGCGGGCATTAAGTGTGCTCAACATCTTCAATTCTTCTGTTTGGGAGCGATGTTTCATAAACAAAAATCACCTTCCTATTCTTTTTGAAATCACAATTCTATTGAAGCATAAAAAACGTTTTTTTGCTCGTGTTTGGGAAAAAATATTATATAGGCAGGTGAGATGAATGAATGTGTTAAGAGTGAATGGAAAAATAGATAAGGGTAAGCTCGCCAAGGAGCTGCTGATTCCGGTGGTCGGCGGGATGGTGACGGGGATGATTGCGACGAGGCGGGCGAAGGAGAAGTACAGCAGGCTGGAGAAGCCGAATTATGCGCCGCCTTCTTGGGTGTTCCCTGTCATGTGGACAGGCTTGTATGCGTCGATGGGGCTTGCGAATTACCGGGTATCGATGAAAAAGAAACCTACCGCCATCGCGGAAACTTTCTATGATATCCAGCTTGGATTAAACTTCCTCTGGTCGTTTTTGTTTTTCAAATGGAACCTTAGAGGAACGGCGTTTGCGGAGATCGGCCTGTTGCTGGGCATGGTTACTTTGACGACTTACCAGTACTATCAAAAAGATAAGGCTGCCGGCCGGCTGATGCTGCCGTATATTGCCTGGGTCGCTTACGCACTTCAGCTTAACTACAGCATGTGGAGTTTAAATAAAGATAAATTGTAAAACTTTTGCAACTTTTCCAATCTGCCCTCCGTCTAAACTAGCAGACTGCCAAACATACTAAAAATTGGGTGAATAAAAGTTTGCTAGAGCGGGAATACTATAACCAACAACATATTAAAAAACGGAGGTAGATTGAGATGAAACAAATCAAGGAATTCATGAATGAAGAGGGCTTTGAATTGAAAGGTTATATTTCACAATTATTTGAACAGGTTTCCGATAAAACTGATAAGAAAAAACGCTGATCGCGTACCATGCGAATCAGCGTTTTTTCATTTGCTCCAAAACTTCATCAATTTTAGCGTGATCCTCAGGTGATTCATCGATATGCTTCCACAAGAGTTCACCTTCAGCTGAATAGAGCCATGTTCCCCCCTGGATGTAGACGTCCTGTGTCTTCATCGATTTCATGACGAATTCTTTCTGTTTTTCATCTTTAGGGATAAAACCTTTGACCTGGCCAGTCACAAATCCGAAGCCTGCTTTCGCAAGCAGCTTCCATTTTGGCATCGTTTTGTGGCCCATGCCGCGATACGCTTGCCGCGAAGGGTCACCTAAAATAGGAAATGGAAATGGCCCGAATTGATCAACGAATTGCTTGATAAAAGACCCTTTTGAAGGGGCGACGGCAATGACCTGGTAGCCTGTTGCTTCGACTTCAATTATTCGCTCGCGCAACTGCGCAAGGTACTCCCGGCAGACTGGTCAGCCAAGGTGGCGGACAAATACGACCATCGTAGGCATTCCCTGGATCGCTGCACCCAATGTCAGTGATTTTTCAGGATCTGTTGTTTCCAATACATAGTTCATCGTGAAACCTCCTTTTCCTCACTATATATAACTCCTCCACTGAAGGAAAGAATTAACATTCATTAACAAACCTTTTCAAATAATTTACAACTCCTTAAAACCTCTTTAATAACTGTCTAGTAATCTTGTACTTGTAGCAACGGACATAATATTAGGGGGAATTAAGGAATGAAGAGTTTTAAAAAGTTAGCGATGTTTACGATGCTTGCTGGTGTAATGGCTTTCGGAACGGCTTGTTCAGATGGAGAAAGCAACGCGGAAGCGACGAATGGTTCTAATGAAACTGAAACTCAACTTGAAGGCAGCGTAGTGATTGACGGCTCAGGAACTGTATACCCGTTCATGGCAAAAATGGCTGAAAATTATATGGATAAGCAGGAGGATGTCTCTGTAGAAGTAAGCCGCTCCGGGACTTCCGCTGGTTTCAAGAAATTCCTCGTTGAAGACGGAACAGACTACAATGATGCATCACGCCAGATCAAAGACGAAGAAAAGGCAAAAGCTGAAGAGCTTGGCATTGATGTGAAAGAAATGAAAGTAGCTTTGGATGGCTTGACGATTGTCATCAATAAGGACAATGACTGGGCTAAAGAACTGACAAAAGAAGAAATCATCGACATTTTCCTGGCAGAAGGCGGCAAGAAGAAATGGTCTGACGTACGCCCAGACTTCCCGGCTGAAGCTATTAATACTTACGGCCCAAATGAAAATCATGGAACATATGAGTTCATGTTTGAAAACATTCTTGAAGAAAAAGATCTTGTGGAAGGAATTAACCTGCAGCAAGATTACTCTACACTGGTTGATCTTGTTTCAAAAGATAAGAACGGTATCGGTTTCTTCGGATATGGCTATTACGCGAACAACAAAGATAAGCTCGCTGCAGTGAAAGTTGATTTCGGCAATGGACCAGTCGAACCTTCTCTGGAAACAATCAAGGAAGATGGCGACTATGGTCCATTCACACGCCCGGTGTTCACATACCTGAATGTAAACATGGCTAAAGAGAAGGAACAAGTTCTTGACTACGCCATCTACACGATGGAAAACGCCCAGGATGTTGCGGCAGAAACAGGCTTTGCCCCATTGACAGACGAAGATATTCAGGCAACATTGGCTGAACTTCAAGAGTTGAAATAAGTGAAATCAAAGGATGGGGATTCCCCCATTCTTTTTTTTTTACTTAAAATACTGCAAAAAAATAACAGTGATTCACACTGTTATCAACGGTCTAATGTTGTTATGAACTTCTGGCGCTTTTTCGCGTTATTAAGGATTCGTTCGATGGCTTCCAGCAGTGAACATCTTTCCTCGTCCGTTTTTGCGTTCAACAGCCTTAGTTTAAGTTCCGCCATTTTTTGCTTTTCCTCTTTGGTCAGGCTCTCCCTCATCTTTCATCCTCCTTAAGCTGTTTTAATAAGTCTAGATGAAGAGTGTTAAAGAAGTTGAGGGATTTTATTAACTTTGCGAATATCTACCCAGCCTTTACTTACTGGCAACCTTCCTGATAACTCCCATGACGAGCCGGACAAGGAGAAAGGTAGAGCCGATGGAAATGAAGCTATGGAGCGAAGTCCAATTCTTCTTATATTTGATCAGCTTCGTGTTCCGTTCAAGCCAATGCTCGGCAGCGGCTGAAGGTGCTGTGAACAACAGGGATTTAAGTAAAATCGAAATAATACCTGAGTGCGTGGTGACCTGATTAAAGTAAACGCATACAACAGGAAAAATCAAATAGCTGAAAATGACACTAACATCAAAGGTCTTAAATAAGGAAACTGGATATTTCAAATACCCTTTCTTGACGAGCAAATTATCGAGGATGGAGGCTATATAGCTTTTCAAAAAGAAGATTAGCAGCCAATCTCTGACAGGTGGTTTTCGAACCAGTCTGTAAAACGCCAGGATGCCGATGGCTAGCAGGGCTCTCAGTGTGTTTTCTTCTACGTTCCTCTTCAAAGCGCTACCTCCCGAATTCTATAGTTTAGCAGACCAGTTCACAACTATTTGTATCATGCCTTCTCATGCGTTAATTATTCCCTGAAAGCTAACTTAGAAATAACTGGGGGGAATGTTGGTTATACTACATTTGGTTTCCTTTATTTGTAAACAATGTTTCTGTTCGCATATGTAAAGGTATCTGCAATATTAAATTTTTCAGGGTTCTTTTCGAGGAGACTTCTAAATTAGTTGTGAAATCACCAAAATAAGCTTTTGTAAAAGAAGAGGCGGAATTATGGTCAATACACTTTATGGGTTAATCTGGGCTGGGATATTAGTGAAATGGGGAGATTGGAAAAACTGGAGGAAGTACTATCCGACCCTTCTTTTCTTTATCCTTGGTGATTTTCTCTACATGTACTTATTGTCGGATCATTATCCAATGTGGAGGTACTCTCCATCACCTGGCGACAATGATATGGGGATCACAAATACACATATTTCTTTTTCCATTATGGCGATTAAATATCCGGCGACATGTTTGGCGTATTTAGCAAACTTCCCAACTCAGGGTTTTTGGAAAAAAGTCCTATATTATTTAGCGTGGGTGATGGTCTATTTTGCAAATGAGCTGGTCGATTTACATTTTCAATTGATCAAGTATTTCAATGGCTGGAATCTCTGGTGGTCTGTACTGTTCAATTCGGTTCTGTTCCTCATTCTAAAGCTCCATTTTCATAACCCAATGTTTGCCTGGATTGCCTCTGCTGCCTTTATGTTGTTTTTATGGAATCAGTTCGATGTGCCGTCTACAGTCTTTCGTTAACGTTGTTTTCTAATTGAATGTTGCATTTCAATTTTCGAGGGAAATTCTAAAGTGAATTTTCAATTGAGAACGCGAAAAAGTTTACGTAAAGAGCCTTCATTAAAGCATACATAAAAAAAGGAAGCCTGATTCCATGTGCGGAAAACAGGCAGGTTTATTATCCAATTTTAAACTGCTGGTGAATCTGTGAAAGGGAGGCAGCCAGATTGCTTAACTTCCTGCCGATCAGGTCGGTCTGCTGAATTTGTGTCATTTGGTTCTCGCTGGCAGAGAGCATTTCTTCTGCGCTTGCCAGGGTTTCCTGTGATACAGATAAGAAGCTGTCCGCACCTTCGGCAAGCTGTGGCAGCGTAGCTCTCAGACTGCCAAGCTCCTCCTGCATCGACTGGAGTCTTGTACTGACAACAGTAATTTCTGATAGAAGTTCATTAAAAGAATCGTTCGTTTTGCCTGCCATCTTTAAATTTGTATGGATTTTTTTATGCATCTCATCAAATTCCGCTGTCGCACCAAGCGTAATTTTCTCCATTTTACCGATAGCTCCTGTAATTTCCACCGCCGTTTTGGCTGATTGTTCCGCCAGGATGCCAACTTCATTAGCAACAACTGCAAATCCTTTTCCGGCGTCGCCGGCACGTGCAGCTTCGATTGAAGCATTTAGCGAAAGCAGTTTCGTCTGGTCCGCGATTGCTTTTACCATGCCAACAAGATTTGTGATGGAAGTTGAGTACTGCTTTACCTGATGAACGGTAAGGGCCAATTGTTTAAAATCTGATTCAAACGAATGGATGGTCGAGATTAGTTGGCGTATGCTTTGCTCTCCCTGGACAGCTGATTCATCCATGGCTGCGGAACTGCTAAAGACATCATCCATATTGACCAAGGTTCCTTCAACCATATCACGCATATCCTTAAAAGATTTTACACTGGATTCTGAACCGACTGCTGTTTGTTCCGCCCCTGCTCTTACCAATTGAATGGCAGCCACGAGCTGTTCGGTGCTAGCGAGCGAATTTTGTGATGAAAATTTCAATTCATCACCTGTCTGCCCTAATTCTTTTGTCGTCGAAGTCAATTCTGTAATCATATTCATCATATGTCCAATCATGCTATTGTAGCTCTTGTGCAGCGAGTTGATTTCCGGGATAGAAGTTCTAATATCTGGTGCAGATTGCAACTGGCCATCTCTAACCTGCCTCATCGTATCCTTTAGCTGATTCAGTGGTCTTGTTATTTTTTTTACAAACATGGTGATTAGGACCATAGCTGCCATGATGCTGATGACGATGACAGAAAGAGTGAAATAAGCCATTTCATTAACAGGGGCCATATATGTACTGGTCGGGATCAGGATGATATAGATTCCGTTTATCTCTTTCATTTCCTGAAAAGCGATTGTATAGTCATGCCCATTAAATTCTGAGTGGATGACCCCGTTTTGAGACTTGTTGATAGAATCAATCTGTTGGACAGAAAAAGGATTCCCTGCTTTTTTGCTAACTTTGAAGGGTGTGATTTTTCCTTCGCTTAAATAGAAGAAATCAGAGGTAATGCCGTCCTCTTGCAGCTTGTTTTGTTGGGAACGGACATTTGCCTCCAACTGCTGCCTGAAATACTCTTCATCACTGACATATACAAACTTCAAATTTTCTGCTATGTATTCCATTAATTCAACTTCCCGGACAAGTCGATCTTCAATCGTCTTTAGAGACATATCTCGTGCCTTCATATAGGAACTAAATCCTACTGTAATTACCGAAGTCATCAATAAGGAGAGGAATAAAATAAATAACCTTGTTCCAAGCGTAACTTTTTGGCTTGTATTGAAGAGAGCCAGGCTGCGAAGCGATTTAAGCTGCAAGATGATAACCTCCATATTTTTTCATACTTTTTACCTATAGGTTAAAGTATACAGAGGTAGTATTAAGTGGATGTTAATTTTTTGTAAAACGGGAATTAATTGGTTGTACTATACCTTTTTTTGAACCAAACGAAAAAGTCCGTTATTAATTTTGCAAAGGTCAGTACTGATAAATAGCTGAGGAATAAGTGAAAGTAGTTAATTGACCCATACATTCTAAATAATCCTAATCCGACAAGCATAGGCTTGAAAACGAAAGACAGGATGACCGCTGTAATAATCGAACGCAAATAATATTTTTTATTGCTGTCTATTGCCGATTGATAAACGAAAATAAAAATTATTGGGATAAGGCTTGAGTCGAGTGTGATTCCGGGTATAGCTGGAATAACAGGAAAAGGATAGTTCCAGTAACCCATATTTCTCCCATACAAATCCTCGTATCCAAAAGAAATATGGATACTGTAGCCATAAAAGAGAATTTGGAATAGCTTGTTTTTATTAACTTTCCAAAGGAGAATCACAAGAGGTACAACAAGGAATAGGACCATCAGCCAGTACTCAAAAGAGGTATATAGAGCGTAATCCCACCAATACTCATTTAATGCTTTTTGCCCTTCCTTTCCCATCTCAACAATCTTGTCAAACCGCGAAAGACGAATATCTTCCAAATTAATCATTCCTTTTAAATCCGGCTTTACATACATACATATCTATAGATTGTCATGTTCATTAAGTTCGTATGCACAGCGCAGATGGCTTGTGTAAATATATTTGGGCAAAAATGAGTAAACTCGCTATGATGCGGGAAAAAGAGAAAGATAAGCATTGCGAACTTTGAGATTCTCACTATTAGGAGGGCTTGTTATGTCGTTTAAGTATACAGAAGAGGACGGACGCATTGTTGCACAAGATAAAGATGGACTTGAAGTTGGGGAAGTGACCTATACTCGTGATGGAGACGAGGTTCTTGTCATAAACCATACAGGCGTTGATCCGGCGAACCGCGGTCAGGGAGTAGCGGAGGAATTGGTTCGCCAGGTTGTGGAGAAGGCTAAGAATGAAGGCTTGAAAGTGGAGCCGGTTTGTTCTTTTGCGCAAAAAGAATTCGAGAGGAAATCGGAATATAAGGAAGTTCAAAAACAATAGTTTGAAAGCCTTTGGGTCAGCTCAAAGGCTTTCGTTCAGGTTGACATGAAAAATACGTCATGATAAAATTATCTCGAATTCAAGATATTATGTTTTTTTCGAAGTCATTATGGATAAAGTAAGAATAGATATTTTTTGTGTTAATATCTCAGTTTCGAGATAAAGGGGGAGAAAACGTGAACGAATTAAAAGGAATACACCATGTTACGGCCATTACAAGCAGTGCGGAAAAGAACTATGAGTTCTTCACATATGTGCTTGGAATGCGGCTTGTAAAAAAGACAGTCAATCAGGATGATATCCGCACTTATCACTTATTTTTCGCGGACGATAAAGGATCTGCGGGCACGGATATGACATTCTTTGATTTCCCAGGGATTCCAAAAGGGTCACATGGAACAGACGAGATTTATAAAACAGGCTTTCGCGTGCCGACTGATGAAGCGCTGGAATACTGGGTGAAGCGTTTCGATAAATACAACGTCAGGCATACTGGCATCAAGGAACTTTTCGGCAAAAAGACGATTTCATTCGTCGATTTTGATGATCAGCAATATATGCTGGTATCGGATGAGTTCAACGAGGGCGTGGCTTCGGGTACTCCATGGCAAAACGGTCCGGTACCGTTGGAGTACGCGATCACAGGTCTTGGGCCGCTTCACATTCGTATCTCACGCTTTGATTATTTTAAAGAGGTATTGGAAAAAGTCATGCATATGCGTGAGGTTGGACAGGAAGGTTCCCTGCATCTATTTGAAATGGGTGAAGGCGGGAACGGCGCGCAGGTCATTGTTGAGGACAATAAAGTACTGCCGGCTGGACGCCAGGGATTCGGCACCGTGCATCACGCCGCGTTCCGTGTTGCCGACACTTCGGTTCTCTATGAGTGGATCGATCATATGAAGGCAGCTGGATTCGGCACATCTGGTTATGTCGACCGATTCTTCTTTGAATCATTGTATGCACGCGTGGCTCCAGGAATCTTATTTGAATGGGCGACAGACGGTCCAGGCTTCATGGGTGACGAACCTTACGAAACGCTTGGTGAAAAATTGTCATTGCCGCCGTTCCTCGAATCGAAGCGGGAGCAGATCGAGGACTTTGTGCGACCGATTGATACGGTCCGCAGCACGCGTAATATTGAAAAAGAGTATCTGTAAGCGAGTTTGTCATACGAGATTAGTGGAAATACCTTAATGTAGTATCAAATAAGGGAGGTAATCAATATGGTCAAATTAGCAGTAATTTTTTACAGCATGGGTGGAACGAATGTACAGCTTTCAAAATGGGCTGCAGAAGGCGCGAAAGAAGCTGGAGCAGAAGTGAAGGTTTTTAAAGTGAAGGAATTAGCCCCTGAATCAGCGATTGAAGGAAATGAAGTATGGAAAGCGACTGTTGAAAACACAAAGGATATTCCTGAAGTGACTCCAGATGATCTTGAATGGGCAGACGCGATCATCTTCAGCGTTCCTACTCGATTTGGAAACATGCCATCTCAAATGAAGCAGTTCCTTGATACGACTGGCGGGCTCTGGGCACAAGGCAAGCTTGTGAATAAAGTTGTGAGCGCCATGTCCTCCGCACAGAACCCGCATGGAGGACAAGAGGCAACCATTCTGTCGCTGTATACATCCATGTACCACTGGGGTGCAATCGTTGCGGCGCCTGGCTACAGCGATCCAGTAACATTCGCAGCAGGCGGCAATCCATACGGCACGAGTGTAACGGTCGACGAAGACGGCAATATGATCGAAGACGTCGAAGCAGCAGTGAAATTCCAGGCCAAGCGAACAGTGACAGTTGCTGGATGGGTTAAGAACGGAAATCAATAAGAATGCAGAAATAGCCTAACTCCTTTTGTGGAGTTAGGCTGTTTTTCTGTTTGGGCAGGTAAATGGTTGAGGGTGGAGGAAGTGTTAAGGGACATTTTGAGCGAAGAGGATGCGGGAAATGTCTAATAAAAGAGGGTTAATAGACATTTTGAACAAGAACAGATGACAGTGGCTTATAGAAGGGGTCTATCGGACAAACGGAAGGCGGAAACTCAAGGGAGTGTCCGATCGAAGGGGACTATCGGACAAAAAGGGGTCGGGATCTCAAGGAAGTGTCCGATCGAAGGGGTCTTTCGGACAAACGGAAGGCGGAAACTCAAGGGAGTGTCCGATCGTTTCGTTACAGAGAAACAGGCGTAAAAACTAGAAGCTCAATCCGCACAAGGATTGAGCTTCTAAATCTATTTTAAAAATCCGGGCTGTTCATAGCTTGGGTTCGGGTATTTATAAAATCCTTCACCGGTGGCTACGCCCAGTTTTCCTTTGTCGATGTACTCCGTTTTCAATAAATTCGCGAGCTCTTTAAACTGTGGAACTCCAGCTTCGCCTTTAGCATTGGCGATGTTGTATGCTGTGGTGATTCCGACGATGTCTAAAATCGCGAATGGGCCTTTCGGTGCTCCGGTCGCGATCATCCATGTCTTGTCGATGGTTTCAGGATCGGCGACTTCCTTCATTAGCAGCATCTGTCCTGCTTCTAAAAACGGCACCAATAACGAGTTCAGAATATAACCGGGCTGCTCTTTGTATAGTGGCAAGGCAACCATGCCGATGGCTTTTGCGAATTCCAACAGGTCGTCAAACACTGCCTTGTCAGTGCCAGGATGCTTCATGACCTCGGCAGTGTTATTTTTCCAGATTTCATTCGCGAAGTGAAGGGCAAGGAATTTCTCCGGACGGCCTGTTGCTTCCGCGAACTGGCTGGGAAGCAAGGTAGAAGTGTTCGTCGCGAATACTGTTTTTTCAGGAGCGGCCTGTCCTAGTTTTTTGTAAAAGTCAGTCTTGATACCGATAACCTCAGGGACAGCCTCGATAACGAGATCGGCATCTTTTACAGCCTGGGAAAGATCACTGTAAAAAGTAATCCGATTGTATGCGGCATCGAGATCCTGTTCAGAAGCTCCAAGATCCTCCTGGTAACGCGGCTTCAGCTTCGTGATTCGCTCCTTCGCGCGCTCGAGCGCCTCATCATTAATATCGTATACTGAAACGTTGAATCCATGGTAAGCAGTTTGGAAAGCAATCTGGCTTCCTAAAACACCGCTTCCGGCGACAGTAATATTTTTATAATTCATGGCAATTCTCCTTTCTACAATGTTTCTTTACCCTCATTTATTATTCTTAAAAAGTAATTTTTTTAGTCTGGAGACGAAACAAATGGCAGCTTTACCAAACATTCGGGAGGGTATATTAAGTTACAGGAGGAATACATTAATAGATATAAAAAGAGCACGAAGAAATTGTGAAAGTTAAGGAGGCAATACAATGTCGAACAATAATGCTGGCTGGAATATCGATAATAGCTATTCGCGCCTGCCTGAAATCTTTTATAGCCTGCAGAAACCTACTTCTGTAGAAGCACCGGAAGTTGTCATCTTCAATGAGTCACTTGCGGAAGAACTCGGTCTAGACCCAGAATCGCTTCAAATGGGTGAGGGAGCTGCAATATTTGGCGGCAACGAGATACCTGAAGGTGGGACGCCGCTTGCACAAGCCTATGCAGGACATCAATTCGGCCATTTTACGATGCTGGGAGACGGCCGGGCAGTACTGCTGGGTGAGCAGATTACTCCCGATGGTGAGAGGTTTGACATCCAGTTGAAAGGTTCAGGGCGGACGCCATACTCCCGTGGAGGAGACGGACGCGCAGGACTTGGGCCAATGCTCAGGGAATTTATTATCAGTGAAGCGATGGTGGGATTGGGAATCCCGACTACCAGAAGCCTGGCAGTGACGACAACGGGGGAGCAAATTATCCGCGAGACGATGCAGACTGGAGCAATCGTCACGCGTGTGGCAGCAAGCCATCTGAGGGTTGGAACATTCCAATTTGCCGCGAACTGGGGTAAGACAGAGGATCTTCGGGCACTGGCTGATTACGCAATCGAGCGCCATTATCCTGAAGTCGAAGGGGAAGAAAACCGCTATCTTTCTTTTTTGAAAAAAGTGATCAAGCGCCAGGCAGCATTGATTGCAAAATGGCAGCATGTTGGCTTTATCCACGGGGTCATGAATACAGACAACATGACGATCAGCGGCGAGACAATTGATTATGGCCCTTGTGCTTTCATGGACACATACGATCCGGCGACCGTTTTCAGTTCGATTGATCGTGAGGGCCGCTACGCCTATGGGAATCAGCCGTATATCGGCGGCTGGAATCTCTCGCGTTTTGCTGAAGCCTTATTGCCTTTGCTGCATGAAGATGAAGACGAGGCGGTAAAGCTGGCGGAAGAAGCACTTTCTGGATTTCCGGAACTATTTGAAACGGAGTTCATATCAGGAATGAGATTGAAACTGGGTATTTTTAATGAGGAAAAAGAAGACAAGGCACTTATTTCCGACCTGCTTAATCTAATGCATAAGCATAAAGCTGATTTTACGAATACCTTTAAAGCTTTGACCTTTGATCAGCTTGAAGGACAGGAGTTGTTCAAGGCCGAGGAGTTTAAGAACTGGCATCAAAAATGGCAGGAAAGACTCGGGCACCAGGAGCAATCGAAGGAAGACTCACAGGAATTGATGCGTGACAGCAATCCGGGCGTCATTCCGCGCAACCATAGAGTGGAGGAAGCGTTGGAGGCTGCAGTCAATGGCGATTTGAGTGTCATGGTCAAATTGCTTGAAGTCCTTGCCAACCCATATGAGCACTCAGCTGAGCAGGCCGAATTCTGCAAGCCTGCACCGCCAGCAGCAAGACCTTACCGTACATTTTGCGGGACTTGATTCGTACTCGTAAAAATCATGTCATCAGGGACATGACGGACAAAACCTCGGTGGGATCATGAAAAAGTGTCCGTCATCAGAGTCATGACGGACAAAACCTCGGTGGAATCATGAAAAAGTGTCCTGGGTATCAGGGTTGACCAGGGCTTTGTAGAGCTTTATTGTTGGGGGTTTGAATTGGCTATTGGTTGGATTATTTGAATGGGATTTGGTCGGCGGTCTTTTCGGAGGCATGGACAGTCCGATCGCAAAAGTGGTCTATATCCTTGTAGGGTTTGCGGCCATTTACAGCATCACGCTTTTATCAAAAGTGAATAAATAGGGGAATGGGCGTACAGAAACTTATCTGTACGCCTTTTGCATGCATCTTGTATTAACGCCCTGATATCGCTATTCTATAAGAAGTAATCGTCGAAACAGGGGGAGCAAGCAATGGATAAAAGAGAAATTGAATATAAAATCGTCGAATTAAAAGATGAGTATTTGCAGCTTCAGCACAATCTCGAAAAATTGGAATCTGTAAAAGGCAACCTGCATCCGCTGGAGAATCGTCTTGCCGCGATTGAAGAGGAATTAAGCTCTTTAAACAAAATGCTTCGTGATCTATAGGAAGACAAGCCTGTTCTGAAAAGGAATCAGGCTTTTCTTTTTGGGAGAAGCAGGCCTGGTCTAGAGTATCAAAGATAAAAGGAATGAGAGAGCATCTTTTGAAAAAATCCCCTTTGTCCTTCACCCAAGCCAGTCATTCCCGCAAACTAAAATTATTAATCAAACGTTTGATTAAACTCATTTTCCTATCGGCCAGTTATAGGGGCAACTGCCCTGGAATATTGAAAAAATGAAAGGCATGAGCCAGAACAACTGCTGGCCCATGCCTATTAATTCTACTGCTAATCTTTTATAGTACTTTCACTTTCCGGCCTTCGCGAGCAGAGTTCCTGACTGCGTCCAATACTTTTTGAGTGGAATGCCCATGCCCGAAATCAGCGAGATATTGGTGCTTCTTTCCGGAAACCAGCGTTTCATGGAGCGCATCCAAAGCCCTTTGGAAGCCGTTATAGTACCGTGCTGCGATTTGCGGCATAGTGGAAGGTGCTTCAAGAGCAGGTTCCAGCTCGACTTCTTGAAGTGCTGAATTTCCCTCAGAAAGCAGGACTTTGTTGTCATCCAGCATCACAAGTGTACCTTCTGTACCGTAAACCTCAAGGCGCCAGGTGTGATCCGTTTGGCGTGCTGCAGAGAGGAGTTCAAGTGTAACTGTCGCCCCGTTTCCCAGAGAACCAATAATTTGGAAAGCATCGTCCGCTGTCCGCTGTTCTGTATTCCCGTTATCATCGGTCTGAGTGGGGATATGAACTGGCAGCTGAGCAAACACTTCCTTAAAGGTGCTGTCCATCCACCATTGAAGGGCATCGGTCATATGAGAGCCGATTGCGCCAAGCATTCCGCCGCCCTTTTCTTCCTGTCCCAGCCAGCCGCGAGGTTTTGAAACCAGGCCGGTATAATTCGCAAAGGAACACTGGTAACGGACATGTAAAATATCCCCGAGTTTTCCGCTCTCCATGATTTCTTTTACCTTTGTGCGAGCCGGCAGAAAGCGGAATTCATGGTTGATCAGCCCGAATTTACCCGCCTTGTCCCTTTCCGTAATCATTTCTTCTGTTTCGGCAACATCCAAAGCCATTGGTTTCTCACACACAACATGTACGCCTTTTTCGAAAGCGGCGGCAACCATTTCTTTATGTAAATGGACAGCAGAAGCAACGACGACTAAATCGAGTTTCTCCTGCTCAAGCATCTGGCGCCAGTCGGTATAGATATTTTCAATTCCGCTGGCCTTCCGTGCTTCCTCCACATTGCCCCTTGATACACTAGAAATTGCTGCAACATCAAATCCATCATGATGGTCCATCATTGGCGCATGGACCTTCGCGCCAAAACCCGTACCGATTATGCCGACTCTAAACTTTTCCAAAAGTACCACCCCTGTCCAGAATATAGTTTAATAGTAAATCCGTGAGGGAGGGATGTAAATCAATATAGTATAATGATGGAAAATACAATGTGAGGCGGGAGTTATTTTGAACATTGGGGATCTATTATTTCAGCTTATTTTTTTCATCTTAACGATAGGTATTGTGGCGGCTGTTTTCTATGCTGTCCGGTCACTCGTCATAAAGGAACCTAGGAATCAAAAGAGCATAGAACAAAAACTCGATCGAATAATTGAGCTGCTTGAGAAGGACAATAAAGAGTAAAACAAGTCGCTAGCTGCGTGGTATAATAGGAACTTAGGTTTAAATGAATTTTACATATAATTGCACGGATGCCTGAAAAGCTCCGTCTGGCGATTTATATATGGAGGTATGAAAGATGAATAAGCGATGGACGATCGGAAAAATTAAAGAGTTTGTGGAGAACAATTCAGAAAGTAAGCTGTTGACGACAGAGTATCAGGGTTTTTCGCAAAAACTGCAATTTCAATGCGGATGCGGCAATAAATTTGAAAAAACGTTCAAGAAATTCA
This sequence comes from Bacillus sp. ISL-39, assembly GCF_018613295.1. NCBI lineage: Bacteria > Bacillati > Bacillota > Bacilli > Caryophanales > Bacillaceae > Bacillus > Bacillus sp. ISL-39. The sequence continues at coordinate 23,669 of NZ_JAGGQM010000004.1, read as the reverse complement.
AGGATAATCACCAGCGCAAATGCGAAGTGTGCCAGCCGCCAAAAGCGTCACGTTAATCTAATAAGCAAGTCTATAAATGAACTGCTGCCTGGGGCTCTGCAATCTATTGCCAACCAAGGCGGCTTTTTTTTCGAGTAAAAGACCAATAGAAGCGTGGATCATGGAAGGATTTACGCTTCATTTTGTTGAAACTATGGAAGAGAATCTTACAGGAGCAACCAGGCTATGAAGAGATATATGCTGAAAAAGAATTTCAGGAGTTTGAAAAGAGGCACACAATTTTATTTGATTGCCGAATCAGAATTCATCGGTGTCAAGGAGTATGTGCTGCGAACGAAGGACTTGTCAACCAGGATTGCCATCAGCGAAAGTGAGCTGCGCGGTAATTTTATTTTATTGAATTAGGGGAGAACAGCATATGTACTTGTTTTTATCCATCCTATTAAGTATGGTTCTTGGCTACTTATTATTTGTCTTGGGGCCGATTGTTGGCGGGATTGCTGCTTTTGGAATCATAGTGGGCAGTTTATTAAGAGGGATTTACTTGCTGAATGATATTCGTAAAAGGCTGGCGAGCGATTCTCCTGTTGAAAAAGAGATTCAAGAGCAGCAGGTGACAGAAATCGTTCCCGAGCATTTGAAAAGTCCGAGTGATTATAAAAAGTATCTGGAAGGCAAAGAGAGGGGATTTTAAATGCAGTTCACAGCTATAGTAGTGTTTGCGATTGTCTGGGGCGGGTTGATGATCTATTTTCTGACGCCCTTTTACGGTAAAGTCGAAAGAAACCCTAATGATTCGTTCGCCAAAGCATTAAAGGTAAGCCTGACCAGGTTGATTTTACATAAAAAAGCCATTCTTGCCTTCCTATTATTATTGGTTACGCTAATGAGTATAAGGTCATATTTTATATCTGCTGAGGAGTATGACCGGCTCCACGCAATAACCAGGGAGTCGGGGAATCCTGTCTTATATATGGTCAGTGTGGTCTTGTATGCTGCATTATTGTATCTTTTATTGGCAGTCAGATGGGCCGTGAAATCAGCAAAGTGATTGGAGAGAGTTGTTGTGAAAGAGATTATATTAAAATCACTGGCAAAAATAGAAGAAGATTTCGGTGTGAAAATTCTTTATGCTGTCGAGTCCGGCAGCAGGGCATGGGAGTTTCCATCGAAGGACAGTGATTATGACGTCCGTTTTATCTATGTACATAAAAAAGACGATTATCTGACGATCGACCAGATGGGCATCGGCAAGAAAAGAGATGTGATTGAACTGCCGATTAACGATTTGCTTGATATAACCGGGTGGGAACTGACCAAAGCCCTGAAGTTATTCAGAAAGTCGAATCCGCCGCTGATGGAATGGCTGTGTTCGGGGATTGTATACTATCAGGCTTTTTCGACCATTGATCAGATGAAGGAGCTCAGCAAAGAGGTTTTCGCTCCGAATTCCTGCCTGCATCATTATTTGAATATGGCGGGCAATAATTTCAGGGAATACCTGCAGGGAGATCAAGTCAAGATTAAGAAATATTTTTACGTCCTAAGGCCAGTGCTGGCTGCCAAATGGATTGAGGAATACAATGAGTTTCCTCCGCTTGAATTTCCGACGTTATTGGAGGATCTGCTGCCGGAAGGTGAATTGAAGCGAGAAATCCATACCTTGCTGCAAAGGAAAATCAGCGGTGATGAACTGGACTACGAACCGAAAATAGAAGTCATCAATCAATTCCTGAATGAGGAGATTGCACGGCTAAAAGAGTATACATCAACACTGAATGTTGATTTGCCGGATTTCACGCCTCAGCTTGACCAGCTTTTCAGGGATACGCTGGAAGAAGTGTGGGTTTAGTGAAAGTGGTTAGGAGTAAAAAATAAGGGGGAATAAACATGTCAAAAGGAAATAAAGAGCTGACGAGAGAACAGCAGGAAGAACTGCTTGGGACGTTGAAAGCCCGATTTGAGAAAAATATGAACCGGCATGAAGGGCTTGAATGGGCTGAATTGCAGGCTAAGCTCGAAAATAATCCTGAAAAATTGTGGTCGCTCAATGAAATGGAAAAAACGGGCGGAGAGCCGGATGTGGTTAGTCACGACCCAAAAACGGGCGAATATATTTTTTATGATTGTGCGGCGGAAAGCCCTAAAGGCCGCAGAAGTGTTTGTTACGACCGTGAAGCGTTGGAGGCGAGGAAAAAACATAAGCCGGAAAATAGCGTGATGGATATGGCATCTGCAATGGGCATTGAGCTTTTAACGGAGGAACAATACCGGGAACTGCAGAAGCTTGGTAATTTCGACCTGAAAACGTCGAGCTGGGTGAAAACGCCTGAGAATATTAGAAAGCTAGGCGGTGCGCTTTTTTGTGATCGCCGCTACGATACCGTATTTGTCTACCACAATGGAGCCGATTCTTACTATGCTGCAAGAGGTTTTCGGGGCTCGCTTAGGGTATAGTTTTGTATCCTTTAAATAAGGTGTTTTCGATGTAAGAGAAGAAGTGAAGTTTGCTGGCAAACGAAAAGCCGTTACGGAAATAGCTCCGGAACGGCTTTGTCTATTATTGATCAGAATCTGCAACCTTTACGATCGCTTTTCCGAGGTTTGCCCCTTTAAACAAATCCAAAAATGCGTCAATTGTATTATCAAAGCCTTCTGTAACCGTTTCTTCATACTTCAATTTCCCTTCTAACAGCCAGCTCGCCAATTCTTTGGCACCTTCGCCAAAGCGGGACGAGTAGTTTCCGACTGTGAACCCTTGCATCAAAGAACTAGTCTTGATTAAGTAACCCTGAACACGAGGTCCTACATCTGGCTCTGACTGGTTATACGCTGAAATCGCTCCGCAGACAGGAATTCTTGCGAAGTTGTTCAAGAGAGGGAAAATCGCATCGGAAATCTCTCCGCCGACGTTCTCAAAATAGACATCGATTCCATCAGGACATGCCTCTTTAAGAGAGGAGCTTACATCCTGTGTATTGTAGTTTATTGCAGCATCAAATCCAAGGTCATCTAGAAGATAATGTACCTTCTCATCGGAACCAGCAATACCAACGACCCTTGCACCTTTGATTTTTGCAATTTGACCCACAATAGAACCGACAGCTCCCGCGGCACCGGAAACAACGACTGTTTCACCTGCTTTCGGCTTTCCGATATCCAATAAACCAAAGTATGCTGTTAGACCAGTCATGCCTAATACACTTAAGTATGCGGATACTGGTGCCAAATTCGGGTCAATTTTGCGGACAGTGTTATCTTTTGCGATGGAGAATTCCTGCCAGCCTAATGAGCCTATTACGAAATCGCCCACTTCAAAAAGATCTGACTGGGACTCAACCACTTTTCCGATTACACCACTTGAAATAGCCTCGTTTAATTTGAACGGCGGGATATAGGATTTGGTGTCATTCATGCGCCCGCGTAAATAAGGATCGACCGAAATATAAATAGTCTGTAAAAGTATTTCTCCTTTTGCCGGTTTTTCAATAGGTACTTCTACAAATTCAAAATGGTCATATGTAGGAACTCCAGTTGGTCTCTTTTTTAGCTGTATTTGCTTTTGAATAGTAATCACCCTTCCTAAATGTTCTCTAGCTTTAATATACAGGAGAGAAGGGTGGATTCAAATTCATTTGATTGTTATGGTGGTTTTAAATTAAATGACAGTAACTATTGGAAGTGAAGAATACATAGGAACAGAGAGCCAATAAATTCTATATAGATATTAGGTATTTTTAAGTTCCTGATTTCCTCCTAATCATTCTATGTTTTACATTTCCGCCTCCCGGGAAGATGAAACTATTAGTTGATATTGATAGGAGGATTCGGAATGGGTAAAACGATTTTTATTACAGGCGCAGGGAGCGGGCTTGGCCGCGGGGCTTCGCTTGGGTTTGCGAAAAAAGGACACAAGGTGATTGCGACGACTGAGCTGACTTCCCAGAAGACGGATCTGATGCGGGAGGCCGAGGATCAGGGGCTTAATATGGAAGTATTCAAGCTTGATATTACAAATGAGCGGGATCGTGAGCAGATCAAGGAGTATGATTTTGATGTGTTTGTTGCGAATGCAGCGATCAATGAAGGCGGTCCTCTGGCTGAGGTGCCGATGGACCGGATTCGCGCGCTTTTTGAAGTGAATGTCTTCTCTACGCTGGAAACTGTGCAAATCGCGGCGCGTAAGCTAGTGGAAAAAGGGAGCGGAAAAATCATTTTCATGAGCTCGATGGCAGGTATTTCAGCCACGCCATATGTCGGGCCATATACGGCCACGAAGCATGCGATTGAGGGAATCGCCCAAACCATGAAGTCGGAGTTGGAAAAGCACAATGTAAAAGTGGCGACGATTAACCCGGGTGCATTCGAAACAGGCTTCAACAAGCGGGCGGCTGAGGAGAAATGGAAGTGGTACGATGAGGAGAAGAACTTTACCCGAAAAGAGGACATGGAAAAGCAGGAGGAAGGATTAAAGAACCAATTCGATCCGGAGGATATGATTGCGAAAATGGTAGAAATCATCCCTGCCGATCAACATAAATTCCGGACGGTTTACCCTGAGGAGACGGAAAAGCAGCTAAAAAAAACGCAGGAAGAAAGATGGACGTTGGAAATCTAGCATGGTAGATAAGAAGCCTGGCATTCGTTGAGTGCCAGGCTTCTTCGTGTGCGGGCTTCCATCAAATTCAACGTGTAGAGGTTTTTCGTTGTGGTATAGGTTTAATAGACCGAAAGTTCGTTAGGAGGGAAGCAGGATGGCGAAAAAATCGAATGAGCGATTGAAAAGACAGGAAGTGGATGAAAAACAGACATGGGATTTAACTGCTCTTTTTGAAACGAGGAGTGACTGGGAAAAGGAGCTGAAGGCGGTCAAGGAGGATCTGCCGGAAGTCACTGAATATAAGGGGAAGCTTGGCAATAGTGCAGGTGAGCTGCTGGAATGTCTGAAGGCCAAGGAGAAGCTTTTGGAGCGTTTTAACCTTGTGTCGATGTATGCCGATCTGCGGCAATCAGTCGACCATACCGATCCGGAAAGGCAGAAGGATGGTGCTAGGGCAAGTGATGCTCAGTCGACAGTCAATGCGGAGCTTGCGTTTGTAGAAACAGAAATCATCAAGCTACCGAATGCGAAAATTGATCAGTTTTTAGAAGAGGAGCAAGGGTTGGAGCCCTTCAAAAAGTACTTGAGCGATTTACAGGATCGCAAGCCTCATGCACTTGGCGAGGAAACGGAGGAAACGCTCGCAGCGCTTGGATCACTGTTCAGTTCCCCGTACAATATTTACAACCGGGGTAAATTGTCTGACATGCAGTTTGATCCTTTTATCGATGACGAGGGAAATGAAATTCCTCTTTCTTTTGCTCTTTATTCAGGCAAATACGTGTCTTCGCCGTCGGCAGCCGTGCGCCGCAATTCCTATGATTCTTTTAACAAGACATTGAATCAATATAAGCATACCTTTGCGGCAACCTATGCAACCCAGGTAAATCAGGAGGTAGCGATGGCCCGTCTAAGGAACTATGATTCTGTCACCGATATGCTGCTGCATGACCAGCAGGTAACCCGTGAGATGTATGATAACCAGCTGGACATCATCCAGGAAGAGCTGGCTCCTCACATGAGGCGTTATGCTAAATTGATAAAACGCGTCTTAGGTCTCGATAAGATGACGAATGCCGACCTTAAAGCGCCGCTGGATCCAGAATATAAAATAGAGACTAGCTATGATGAGGCTGCGGAAACGGTCCAGGAAGCACTCGAAATCATGGGGCCGGAGTACAGTGAGATGATCAAGACGGCGCTATCCGAGAGATGGGTTGACTATGCTGACAATGTTGGGAAGAGCACGGGTGCTTTTTGCTCAAGCCCATATGGCGCACATCCATACGTCCTGATGACCTGGCCGGATACGATGCGCGGTGCGTTCACACTAGCCCATGAATTGGGACATGCCGGACATTTTTACCTGGCAGGAAAGAATCAGAGAATGGTCAATACCCGGCCGTCGAGATATTTTATCGAGGCACCATCGACGATGAATGAGATGCTGCTCGGAAACCACTTGTTGTCGAATACGGAGGACAAGCGGAAAAGGCGCTGGGTCATCCTCCAGCTATTAGGGACGTATTATCATAATTTTGTCACCCATTTGCTTGAAGGAGAACTTCAGCGCAGAGTTTACAAACTGGCCGAAGGTGGCGAGCCGTTGACAGCCGACTTATTGTCTAGGTTAAAGCTGGAGATCCTTGAAAACTTCTGGGGAGATTCCGTTGAAATGGATGAAGGAGCAGGACTGACCTGGATGCACCAGCCGCACTACTACATGGGTTTGTATCCATATACGTATTCGGCAGGATTAACGGTTTCGACGCTAGTTTCCCGGAGGATTCTGGACGAAGGAAAGCCAGCTGTTGAACAATGGCTCGACGTATTAAGGGCTGGCGGGACATTGAAGCCTTTGGACTTAATTAAAAAGGCAGGAGTCGACATGTCTGAGCCTGAGCCAATCCGCGAGGCAGTCTCGTACGTCGGTGAGCTGATCACAGAGCTGGAAGAAAGCTTTGAAGAGTAATCTTTATGAAAAAACGGCCGGATCCATTGTCAGGATTCGGCTGTTGAATACATATTAACAAGTCGAGGTAAACGTATGAATTCCCTGGCTCTCGATATCGCTGACGCGAGTTTCCGCATTTTCAAGGTTTGAAAAAGCACTAGCTTGTACACTTTTCCTGCCGGTTTTTTTGTCTTTATATAATACTTGGGAGAAAAGTATTGGTAAGGGTGCATGTCTCGTCTGGGAAAAGTTGTCTTTAATTTGACGGAACATTTTTTGATTTGAAACGTAAAAACAAATGAGACTTATTAATCTGAGGTGACAGGATGGAAACGAAAATGCAGACATCACAAAATGTGAAAATAGAGAGGACACCGGAAGCAGACTTAAAGAAGATACTGAATATAATCGGTGTATTCATCTTTGCCGGATTGGCGCTGACCAGTGTTACCAATCCGATGCCAGCTAAATATCTCAACGAATATCTGCTGTTCATCGGAGGAAGTGCCCTGATTTATTACTTTTTGCTGAACATCTACTTCATTGGGGAAACATGGAGAAAAGTGTTTTATGCAAGCCTGGTCGTGCTGGGAATCGGCAGCCTGTCGATGGCGATTTATCTGTTTAGTCATTCAACACATTAAGATTCGAGAGAATTAAACGCTTGGACTTTTCCTTAATATGGATGAAGGAGCAATTAATTGTGTTGAGTGAGCAATTCCCGTTTTGTATCGTGCAATTAAGATAAAAGACAGAACACTTAATCGGTTCAACTGTGCAATTAACATAAAAGGCCGTGCAATAAATCAATTCAACCAGGAATTAACTAAATAGATTGAGCAAGAAATTAACTAACCGTGCAATTATAAATTTTTTCAACAGAAACTCTCTGCTCTGGAGAGTTTTTTTTGCGAAAAAGTGCTTGTCTAGTCGCTAAATAACTTATTCAGAATATTCATAATATATTTACTTCGATAAATTTTGTAAGCGTTACCATTCCTTATAGGCTAGTCAGGGCGCGGGTTTTGACTGTTCGCAAAACCCTGTAACATCCTTGAAACAATTCCGGATGTTTGTTAGGTTTAATAACCGTAAGCCCCATGAGGGCAGGAAAAACTTGGACGGCATAATTAACATAAGAATTTTTTTCTGTGTGGTTCGGCTGGTTAGCTCTTATACCATTCATACTTGAAGATTCCACTTCATTCTAGTACGTTAGCCGATTTTAATTGTCTAGCTCCAGCGCCTAGACCCTCGAGACGTTTTCGGGTATGGCCGAGGCGCTTGCGCTTTTCTAACCACTATGTTACTTATTTCGTTTAGGGAAAACGAAAAGGAGAGATTTGGTGACTTTTGAAGTATTTATTTCTTTGGCAATTTATTTTATTGCAATGATCCTGATTGGATTGTATGCATACCGCAAAACTTCTGATCTATCAGACTATATGCTTGGCGGACGTGGTCTTGGACCGTCAGTGACGGCTCTGTCAGCGGGTGCGTCCGACATGAGTGGCTGGATGCTGATGGGCTTGCCTGGCGCAATGTACACATCAGGTATTTCCAGTGCCTGGATCGCTATTGGATTATCGATTGGTGCCTATTTGAACTACCTCATCTTAGCTCCAAGACTTCGAACCTATACGGAGCTTGCAAATGATTCAATCACAATCCCCGATTTCCTAGAAAACCGCTTTTCAGATCGAACTAAAATCCTGCGTTCTGTATCTGCAGTCGTTATTATCATTTTCTTCACGCTGTACACTTCAGCGGGTCTAGTTTCAGGCGGTACTTTGTTTGAGTCAGCATTCGGGCTTGATTATCGCTGGGGCTTGTTCGTGACAGCTGGTGTTGTTATCGTTTATACACTATTCGGCGGTTTCCTTGCTGTTAGTTTGACTGACTTTGTTCAAGGTGTCATCATGTTCCTTGCACTCGTCTTGGTGCCGGTTGTTGCCTTTACGGAGCTTGGCGGACCTGGAAACGTCATGGATACAGTTGGAGCCATTGATCCTACATTGATGGATCTTTTCAAAGGTACGACATTCCTTGGAATTGTATCACTATTGGCTTGGGGGCTGGGTTACTTTGGCCAGCCGCATATCATCGTCCGCTTTATGGCAATCAAATCGATGGAAGAGCTTAAGCCAGCGCGCAGAATCGCGATGACATGGATGATCGTTTCGATTATCGGAGCTTTGGCCGTTGGTCTTGTTGGTATTGCTTATGTAGAAGTGAACAACGTAACGCTTGAAAATCCAGAAACAGTCTTCATCATGTTTGCGAACATTCTGTTCAACCCTTATATCACTGGATTCCTGCTCGCTGCGATTTTGGCTGCGATCATGAGTACCATTTCTTCACAGCTGCTCGTAACATCGAGTGCATTGACTGAAGACTTTTACAAGGCATTCTTCCGCCGCGAAGCAACAGACAAAGAATTGGTATTCGTCGGCCGTGCAGCCGTATTGCTTGTTGCATTAGTCGGTATCGCGCTTTCTTATACGCCTAACGACACGATTCTTTCATTGGTTGGTAACGCATGGGCTGGATTCGGTGCCGCATTCGGACCAGTCATGCTCCTGAGCCTATACTGGAAGCAGATGAATCGTTGGGGTGCGCTTGCCGGTATCGTCGTCGGTGCGCTTACTGTCATCATCTGGATCAGCATCGATGGATTGTCAGCATTCCTGTATGAAATGGTCCCTGGATTCTTCTTAAGCTTGATTGCCGTCATTGTGGTCAGCAAAATCACAACCGGACCAGGCAAAGCGGTAAAAGAAGAGTTTAAAGAAATGGAAAACATAATGTCTGAGTAATAGAGTAACAGGCTGCCAGATTGCTGGCAGCCTGTTTATTTATTTGAACTTCTCCGGCTTTTTCACATAGCTTTCAATGATGAATCCACAGTCCGTGCAAATAATGTGTAGAATCTCAGAGCCTAAACTCATCACCTTATTCTCGGGATACATAACAGCATATCCAGCATGCTTGCCTTTGCCGATTTCCGTACTTCCGCATTTAGGGCACTCTTTCGTAAAGTTCATGATAACCATCCCTTCCAAAAATGCTTATAGTGAATTTACGTATGGCTTTGCTAGAAGTTTCAATAACTTTGATTACCTGGTGTGCCCGAATTAAGGTGGAAAGGTACCATAGAAACTCTATAAGCCCAAGGGAAGTCCAACAGGTTAAAAGGTCACATAGAACTATTTTTATAAGCCCGAAAAGGGGTGTCCGCCCAGCAAAAGGTCATATAGAAGAAATCTATAAGCCCAAAACGCGGCTGGAACCTGAAAAGGTCATGTAGAAACAATCTAAAAGCCCAAAACGGGATAACTGCACCGTAAAAGGTAATATAGGTGTTTTTAAAAGGTCAACAAGAAGACCTGAAGCAAGTGCCTAAGATGCACATCTGAGATCAGTCATTATAATTTGAGGATAAATCTGTAATGTTGGAGAATACTACCTTTTGTAAAAATACAGAGGTTAATCATGCCTCTATTGGAAAAAAGGAGTGATTCTCATAATGAAGAAGTTTATGGCAGTTCTTTTTGCAGTAATGATGGTGATGTCAATTGCGAACCCTAGTTTTGCTGCCGACAACCCAGGAAACAAAAAGGATATTGTCGATACGGCCGTAGCAGCTGGGAATTTTAAAATCCTCGCAGCTGCGCTCGAGAAAGCAGGTCTGGTTGAAACGTTGAAGGGCGAAGGGCCGTTCACAGTTTTCGCGCCTACTGATGAAGCATTCAATAAGCTTCTCAAGGATTTAGGGATTACAGCTGATGAGTTGCTGGCAAGACAGGATCTGAAGGATATCCTGCTGTACCATGTGCTTCCTGGCAAAGTGATGTCGGGTGACCTGAAGGAAGGAATGCAGGCACAGACACTGGCAAAGAAAAATGTCACCATCTCACTTGACCCAGTTCAAGTAAACGATGCGAATGTCGTGACTCCTGACGTTGAAGCGTCCAATGGTGTCATCCATGTAATCGATAAAGTATTGCTGCCAAAATAAGTGTCCATGACTGGATCCGGTGAGGGTTCAGTCTTTTTCTTTGGCGCGCTCAAAGTTCTCCTCCATAGACATAAATTTTTAAAAACGTTATAATTAATTCGGTTTTCGAAATATATAGTACAACTTAGAAGGTGAATGTATGCAGCAAGAAAAGTTATGGACGAAGGATTTCATTTCGATTTCGCTTGTGAATTTCGTGATGATGCTTTCTATGTATCTATTGATTGTAACGATGGCATCGTATGCGGCCGATGCTTATGATGCGTCATCCAGTATGGCCGGCCTGGCTTCAAGTATTTTCATCATCGGTGTTCTTTTTGCCAGATTGTATGCCGGCAAAGAGGTTGCGAGGATCGGAAGCAAAAGGATGTTGATTGGCGGGGTATTGTTCTTTGTGTTGATTACTGCTCTTTATCTCATCCCCTCCAATATTTATGTTCTTCTGGTTGTCCGTTTTCTTCACGGTGTCGGCATCGGGTTTGCGTCAACCGCGACGGGAACAATTGTGGCACAGGTGGTTCCTGCCAGCAGGAAAGGTGAAGGAATCAGCTATTTCAGCTTGAGCGTGATTTTATCGACGGCGATTGGTCCGCTGATCGGCCTGCCGATGATCAGCCAATTTGGCTACGAAAGCATGTTCATCTTTTCGCTCGTTGTCGGAGTGCTCTGTTTGCCGATTGCCCTTATGGTAAAAGAACCTGTTATGGATAATACGGCTGAAGGTGCCGGGAGCAGGGGATTCAGCTTGGCGAAATACCTGGAGCCCAATGCTTTACCGGTTTCTGTTGTTATGTTCGTCATTGCGCTCGCATACTCGGGGACGCTTTCATTTATCGCGTCATTTGCGAAGGAAGAAAACCTGACAGAAGCGGGAAGCATGTACTTCTTCGTTTATGCAATGGCTGTCTTATTTTCTAGGCCGTTCACGGGGAAGCTGATGGACGCCAAAGGTGCCAATTTCGTTGCTTATCCGGCAATGATTACTTTTGCGTTAGGGATGTTAATCCTGAGTCAGGCGCATTCGGGCGCTGTATTCCTGCTGGCTGCCGGGCTCATCGGGTTAGGGTACGGAAACTTTCAATCTGTCGCCCAGACGGTCGCCATCAAAATGACACCGCCGCATCGCATGGGCCTTGCCACCTCGACCTTTTTCATCATGATGGATATTGGAATAGGTGTCGGCCCGTTCCTGCTTGGGTACATGGTGCCGGACTATGGATATCGCGGGCTGTACCTGGCGATGGTGCCGCTGATCATCGTCGGTGTCTTTACCTATTACGCACTCCATGGAAAAAAAGAAAAAAACCTTACGCAGAGTGCGTAAAACAGGAACCTCGCCGGGAATTGGCGAGGTTTTGTTTATGGTTGAAGTGACGGCGCTAGAATTTCTGGTTATGGAAGCCGCATTTTTCAGGTCATGCGCCAATATGTGCCTCCATAAGGCCGATGGATGCCGCATTTCTCTGAACAAGCACAAAAAAGTGACTCCATAAGGCCGATGGATGCTGCTTTTTATTGCACATACGCGAAAAAGTGTCTCCATAAGGCCGATGGATGCCGCATTTCTCTGAACAAGCACAAAAAAGTGTCTCCATAAGGCCGATGGGTGCCGCATTTCTCTGAAAAAGCATGAAAAAGTGTCTCCATAAGGTACTTATCGCCATTTCACCTAAATAAATAGACTGAAGACATGCTCATTTTTAGTGAGTTTGTCCACAGTCTGATTCATTGCTGTATATTGGCGAGGTTTTTGTTTACATATTCGGTGCATAGTTCGTATTTTTCTCGACGTCGGTTTCCTCTGCCAATTCTTCCATTTCCATATGAGTCTGCGGGAAACCATTGGCCTGCCATTCGGCGCGCATGGCCGAATCAAGCTGGGTAAGCCCTCTTTCAGCTGGATCTATGCCCGCATCGACACTCTCCATCTGGTCGATTTTCTCGCTGTTCCTCATGTCTGTATCCTCAAGAAAACGAATCGCATCGCGCTGGCTTTTCCGGTAGGCGGCTGTCAGCAGAACGGCGCCGCCAGCTGAAAGCAAAGAAGCCAGTACAAAATTCTTGGTCGATTTCTTCATCGTCGTTTCCCTCCATTCGAAAATAACTCCTCTTGAAGACTATATTCCCGTTTTATGTGACTTTAACGAGTCCAGTTATTTACATTTTTGTTTCAGGAGGGGATGGCCTGTGGTGCAGCTCTCCGGTATCTATTTATCTTCCATCATCTTCTGATCGAGGTGTTCAAGAATCATTTCCCAGGCTGAATCATGCCGGCTTTTGGATTTTTCATCTGGAAATCTTTTGTGTGTCAGGCTTAGATAAGTACCATTGCCCCTTGGTTCAAGCTCGATTGTCACCACAGTTTCAGCGCCCTCAGTTCCTCCTGCACCGGTTACCCAGGTGAATTCGATCAAACGGTCAGGGATTACCCTCAGAAACCTTCCGTAATGCGGATGGCGCTGCTCAACAAGGTCTTCTTCGGTTTTAAAAACGGTCTCGAAATAGAACACAGAATTGACCTCAGCCTTCATGATCAGCGTTCCGGGGGCGGCGAACCATTCATCGAATTTTTCGGTCCAAGCCGCGAAAAGGACCTCAGCCGGTGACGCCATCAAACGTTCTACTTTAAAACCATGTGGTCTTGCTGAAAGGTCGGGAACTGTAAAAGGTTCCATATTCATCTCTCCTTATGTAGTGGGATACCTTTCTTGTAAAAATGTGACAGACTGATTGATGAGTGCTTTTAAAACTTCCACATCAATATCCGCTACTTTGTTTATGTACACACACGCTTTTCCGGAGGTATGTTTGCCTAATTCTTTCAGCAAAGCCTCTCTTTCTGTGTCCCCAGTGGCAAAATACAGGCTGATCTTTGCTTTCCGCGGCGAGAAACCTACGAGTGGTGCGTCTCCTTCGTGACCGGAGTCATACTTGTAGTGATACGAACCAAACCCGATGATGCTCGGTCCCCACATTTTCGCAGGGTAACCTGTTGTTTCTGTGAAAGTATCCAATAATCTGTAGGCATCCTCACGCTTCTTGGGGCTGTCGACGTTTTCGATGAACTCAATGACACTATTGTCATTTTCTTTTGTTTTCAGTTCGTACATATAGAGTTTCTCCTTCCAGAGATTATTTTTGGATAAACCGTTTTAACAGAAGCTTTTCCTGTATTAGTACTTTCTAGAATAGCCTTTCAAAATCCTCTGTCATAATTCGTTCAAAGCTTTTCAACAGAATTGTGACTAATGTCACAACACAGTATTTTTTTGATGGAAATTTGATATCTTAATAGTGTAATAATAATAAATAACTTATTGGAGTGAGGAACATGTTTGCAAAGTGGTTAAGAGAAAACAATGTTGCTGCTGGTCTATTGGCTGTTATTAGAATATGGCTTGGGTACAACTGGATGACTGCTGGATGGGGTAAATTGACAGGAGGCTTCGACGCATCTGGTTACTTGAAAAATGCTGTCGCGAATCCGGTTAAAGGTCCAGACGGAAGCATGGTGTACGGCTGGTACGTGAACTTCCTTGAAAGCTTCGCGATTCCGAACATCGAATTGTTCAACTTTATCGTTCCGCTTGGAGAATTCCTGGTAGGACTTGGCTTGATCCTTGGAACACTGACAACTGCTGCCGTGTTCTTCGGCCTTGTTATGAACTTCAGCTTCTTCCTTGCCGGAACAGTATCTCACAACCCGACAGACATCTTCTTCGGCTTCATCATCCTGTTTGCTGGCTACAACGCTGGTAAATATGGTTTAGACCGCTGGGTCGTGCCATTCATCCGCAAAACTGTCTTCAAACGCGGAGAGGAAGTCACACGCAACGTGGCATAACTTGAATTAAATCCCCCTTTAATATATTTTGGCTGCCGGCTAATCCCGGCAGCCTTTTTATATCTCGGAAAGTAAATCCTCCAACACATAAATCTCCGATATTGGTTTTTTATTCAGAGTCATCTGCTCATAAATAGCTGCAGTGATCGTAAACTCTGAGGGGATAATCTGGATTCCATACCAACCAGCTATCCTCCATTTAATGGCCTTATGATATAAATAAGTTCGAGAGGGGACTTAACAACCCCTTTTTTTGATTCGGCTTCCTTTTATTCCTCATTCCATGCACCCACTGCTTTTCTAGTTTCATACACTGTAAGGTCAAAAAAGGAAAAAGGAGCATGAATATGACAAATCATCAGACTCTCGCCTGGCATGAGACATTGGAAATCCATGAGCTGGTTGCTTTTCAAGCAATTGGTTTAATGAAGCTGAAAAATGGAATGAAAGAGGTTCAGGATCAGCAGCTTAGGGACATTTATATGAAGTCCATTCAAGGGCTTGAAATGAATCTTCGGGAACTGCTGCAGTTTTACCCGTATGCCCCGATGCCAACACAGTCAAGCAATTATCGAGTTTCCGACAGTTTCCTGGCTGGGGATTTGCTGGCCTTTGCTAAGACGGCAGTGAGGAATTACGGAATCGCCATCACCGAAACGGCTACTCCAGGAGTCAGGAGGGTGCTGAAGAAACAGCTTAATTCTGCGGTCGATATGCATGAAAGGATTTATACCTATATGTACAGGAATGGATTGTACCCGTCTTATAACCTGAGCAAGATGCTCCAGAATGACATGATGCTGGCGAAACAGGCAATGTCTATGTAATGACAAAGAAGCATAGGGTTTCCTATGCTTCTTTGTCATTTTATTCACATTGATTGTTGCTTTTCGTACATGGCTGTTTCCACTATTAAGGGAGCGGCGCTCTTTTAGAGCAGAGTTCTGGACAAGTATTGGAGAGTACTCGTTCAAAAAGGAACAAAGCTTACAAAAAGAGCATATCTTTTATCTTCCGAAGAAGTTGCCCATTGTGTTTCTAAAATCTTCAAATATGCCATCCCTGTTTCTGTCATTGCGGATGTCATCAGCAAATGTACCCATTCTGTCAAAAGCGTTATTGTCTACAGTGACATATACGTTGTCAATCCCTCTGTGGGCTTGGCGGACCTTTTGTTCAATTTCACGTTCCAATCCATTTCCACCAGCTGTATTTCTGCCTGCACCGGCATCAGTACCATTTCCATTGCCTGTACCAGCATCAGTACCATTTCCATTACCTGTACCGAAAATGTTGTTGCTGTATCCGCCATCTCCTGTACCAGCATTTTGGCGGTCTCCATTTCCAGCATCGCCTTTGCCGTCGATAATCCCATCATTCCCAGCTTGACCTTGATCCTGGTTAACACGGCCATTTTCAGCAAATGTTTGACCATTGCCGTCCAGTGCATTATTCATGTTACCATTTCCGTTTCCGTCGGTATTATTGCCAGCACCTGTATTATTACCGTTATCAGCAAGTCTGACAGCTACATATGCATTGTTTTCTGAGATGATGACTCGTGCGTCGTCTACTTCGGGCATTTGCTCTACCTGGCGCTCTGCACGATCAGCAAGCTGAAGTCTGTTGTTTTCGGTAGCGGGGCCGCGACGAACCTGGTTAATCTGGACACGCTGTTGGCCATTGTCGTTATTATCGTTTGCTGCGTTGTCATTTGCTCCGCATCCGGCCAACCCGAATGTAATTGCGGCACAGCCTGCTAATATTAGTGACTTTTTCACTTTATTCACTCCTTGTTTTGTTGTTATTCGTCCTTATGATGGCTTGAAATTGGCACAGTATGCAGGGAAGGTAAGATTTTTTTAAAAAATAAAGCGATTTTATTGAAGGATTTAAGCCTGTAACCTTCAAAGTCTCTTTAAGGGGGAATGTCCACTCACCCTCAATGTTTCTTAATAAGAGGGGAAGCCCGATAACAAATCCAGTTTTAATTACTTGGAGAGCCTTTATTAGTAAAATTTAAAGATTGATTTTAGCGTAGACATAATTTGTTCAAAACATTTCAACAGAAATGTGAAATCATTCACATAAAGCCCTATTTTCAAGATAAATTTGATATCTTATGAATGTACTAATACTAATAAACTTATTGGAGTGAGGAACATGTTTGCAAAATGGTTAAGAGAAAACAATGTTGCTGCTGGTATATTGACTGTCATTAGGGTTTGGCTGGGATACAACTGGATGACTGCCGGTTGGGGTAAATTGACTGGTGAAGGCTTCGACGCTTCTGGATTTTTGAAAAATGCGGTGGCGAACCCGGTAAAAGGTCCAGATGGTAACGCGGTTTATGGATGGTACGTCAACTTCCTTGAAAGCTTCGCGATCCCGAACGTCGATTTGTTCAATACTATCGTGCCATTAGGGGAATTCCTTGTTGGTCTTGGATTGATCCTTGGTACGCTGACAACTGCTGCGATGTTCTTCGGTTTAGTGATGAACTTCAGCTTCTTCCTGGCTGGAACAGTGTCTCATAACCCAACAGACATTTTCTTCGGATTCATCATCCTGTTCGCAGGTTACAATGCAGGTAAATACGGTTTAGACCGCTGGGTGGTACCATACATCCGCAAAACAGTTTTCAAGCGCGGAGAAGAAGTCACACGCAACGCTGCTTAACTTTATTTTAAATCCCCCTTTAAAATAAATTGGCTGCCGGGAATGGATCCCGGCAGCTTTTTTATTTTTGACATCTGCCTAAAGGAGGAATGATGCTTACTTAAGCGAATAAGATACAGGACCACAATGAAGTTTTTTACGTGAAAACCTTTGTAAGACAGACATAAATGCTGGAGAGTGCTGAGAATGCAAATCATACATAAACCATGGATTAAACTAAAGGAAAATATCGATGCCGGCGATTATGAAATAATTAGCGGGCTTCAGGACCGGTGCAATCGTATGGATCGAACAGCACTGAAGCTGGAGCTTGATTATAAACTGGGAGTCAGCGGCAGTAATGAGGTGGTTCAGGATATAAATGAGTTCATGTACTTCGTGGGGAGATGCTGATTGGCTATATGGGGATTTGCAGCTTCGGCGGCCCTTGGGAAGTGAATGGGATGGTGGATCCGGATTACCGGCGCGAGGGTGTTTTCACCAAACTGTTTGAGCTGGTCATGGCAGAATCGAAGCGCCGGGATTCTGGCAGCATGCTGCTTCTGAGTGACCGTAATTCGGAAGCGGGGCAGAAGTTCATTGCCGGAGTTGGAGGGCAATACAAGCATTCGGAATATGAGATGTTTTTGAAAAAAGATGCCCCTAACGCCAATCCAGACGAGTTGGCAGGTATTGTTTTTAGAAAAGCGACGAATGCCGACGCATACGAAATTGCGCGGCAGAATGCGATTTATTTTAACGATGAAGAGGAGATCAGTTCAGAAGGCATGGGTTTGCGAGAGGAAGAGGACATCAGTACAGAAGACATGATTTTGCCAGAGGAAGAGGAAAGGCGCGGGATGACTTCTTATCTTGTTGAAAAAGAAGGGCAAATCATCGGGAAAGTGAATCTGCAGCTGACATCGAAGCTCGGTGCCATTTTTGGTCTGGGTGTGTTGCCGGAGCATCGCCGGAAGGGTTACGGCAGGGCGCTTCTTTTGCTGGCCATTGAAAAGCTGAAGGCAGCAAATGCAAAGGAAATCATGCTGCAGGTAGCAGCCGAGAACTCAAATGCGCTTAACCTTTATAAGTCATGCGGATTTGAAGAGACATCTACGATGGATTATTTTGAGCTGAAATAAAGGATATCCACCTCGTACAGAACGAGGTGGATATTTTTGGGTTCTTTTGAAACTAACGGGTAGGAGATTCGTATAATAGTATTATCATCCTTTTTGAAAGGGAGGGTTAGCAATGAATTGGAAGAAAGATTTTAAAGTTTCCGCTCTTATCATTTTATTAGTCATCACAGCGATTGCTCTGTTGGATAATGCAAGAACAGCCGATTCTGCAGCGAAACTTGCGGAGGATAAAAATCGTCTTGAAAAGAAAGTGATTAGTTTAGAAAAAGAAATCGAAAGACGGTCGAGGATGACGGAAGATTTGAAGAATGAAAATGATACATTGGCCGAAAATCTTTCAAACCTCGAAGAAGAAGTAACTGCATCACAATCCTCCGTTCGATATCAGGACTTCATGGATGCGATCGATGTTGTTGAGACCTATAAAGCAGTGGGGGAGTTTGAAGAAGTATTTGAATTAATCGGAGTTGATAATTTTACAAGTTTTGGCTACCTTGATCAAGATTACAATTGCCCATGCAGTATTAACTTCAAATATACTAGTCTTGATTGGAGTCCTGGAGTGGTCATGAATCTTAGTGAATTTAGTATTGAAAAGGGGAAAATTCTTCTTACATATCTTACAGTCGAGAAGCTGGAAAGTAACTATCAATTTGTCTTGACCAGGAGTGGCGACTTTTACGATAAGACAGAAAAGTGGTGGATAGAAGATATTAGGCTTATAGAAAAGGAGGAGGCCCCATTATAAAATTCGATAAGCGGTTTCTCCCATTCGTGGTTTATTTTTTATTGGTAACCTTGCTCTTGCTTTTCACGGCGCAAACGAATTTTAATCTGTCAGGTGTTCATTATCAGTTGGATCAGGAAAATATGACGATGACAGTTGAAAGAGGGTTTTGAAATAAACAGGTGATTGAAAGGGAGGTTACAGCTCAGGAAGCGCTTGAAGTAATGCTGCCGATTAATGAGGCGAATCAGCTCTGGATGATGAATATATATCTTATCCCGCTGTTTGCTGCTGTTTTTATTGCTTTAGTTTATTCTCCCTTCAGACCGAAGCGGAATTTTAAGTGGTATGGCTTATTATATCTTATATTTCTTGTGTCCTTCATAATCTGGGACATCAGCGTACATCGGGACATTGCAGAGGAGATTGCCAAAGGTCTGAACGGTTTAGAGTGAGTTTGGGCCGATTAATGCTGTGCTCATTCTGTAAAAATAAATATCAGAAAAGTGTATTGACAGTAAAGTCGGTTTCATGATAAATTTATCTCGAATTAAAAATAATTGATTTTGAGATTTATTTTTTTAGAATAATATCTCGAATTCGAGATAAATACAAAACAGGGGGATTATAGAATGGCTAAATTTGCAGTAGATCAGGCGCACTCAGCAGTAGGATTTGAAGTGAAACACATGATGGTATCAAAGGTAAAGGGACAATTTGGCTCATATACAGCTGACGTTGAAGCAGCAGACCTGACTGATTTAACAACAGCATCAATCGCATTCAAAATTGATGTAGCAAGCATCGACACACGTAACGAAGACCGCGAAAACCACTTGAAATCAGCAGACTTCTTTGATGTCGAAAACTACCCAACAATCGATTTCAAATCCACAAGCATCACACGCGATGGCGATGATTACAAAGTAACTGGCGACCTGACAATCAAGGACGTAACAAAGCCAGTCACATTCGACGTGGAATACGGCGGCAAAGGCACAAACCCATGGGGCGTGGAAGTTTACGGTTTTGAAGCAGAAGCAAAAGTAAACCGCGAAGAATTCGGCCTTACATGGAATGCTCCACTTGAAACAGGCGGCGTTCTTGTCGGCAAAGACATCAAGATCAAGGTTGAACTAGAAGTGAATCCAGCAGCATAATTTTAATTGGTGTAACCGCTCAGGAAGGCAAAAGACCTCGGGGCGGTTTTTTGATTTGTTTTTCGGGCGGATGGATGGTTGGCTGGCTGGGATTGTGACAGGTTTGGGAGGAGGAGTGGAAAAGCTGTCAAAAAAATGCGGTTATTGTGACAGGTTAGGGTGATGAGGGTGAGAAGTTGTCAAGAAAAGGAGATAATCGTGACAGGTTAGGGTGCTGAAGGTGAAAAGTTGTCAAGAAAAAGAGATAATCGTGACAGGTTAGGGTGCTGAGAGTGAAGAGCTGTCAAGAAAAAGAGATAATCGTGACAGGTTAGGGTGCTGAGAGTGAAAAGCTGTCAAGAAAAAGAGGTAATTGTGACAGGTTTGGGTGCTGAGGGTGAAAAGCTGTCAAGAAAAAGCGGTAATCGTGACAGGTTTGGGTGCTGAGGGTGCAAAGCTGTCAAGAAAAAGAGTTAATCGTGACAGGTTAGGGAGCTGAAGGTGAAAAGCTGTCAAGAAAAAGCCGTAATCGTGACAGGTTTGGATGCTGAGGAAGTCAAGCTGTCAAAAGAAAGATCAACTTCAGACAGGTTTGGCACCAAGGGGAGTCAAGCTGTCAAAAGAAAGCCCAACTTAAGACAGGTTTGATGCCAAACGGACAAAAGCTGTCAAAAGAAAGTCCAACTTAAGACAGGTTTGGTGCCAAACGAAGAAAAGCTGTCAAAAGAAAGCCCAACTTAAGACAGGTTTGGCGCAAAACGGAGAAAAGCTGTCAAAAGAAAGCCCAACTTAAGACAGGTTTGGTGCCAAACGGAGAAAAGCTGTCAAAAGAAACACCGACTTCAGACAGGTTTGGCACCAAACGCAGTCAAGCTGTCAGAAGTAAGAGGAGAATCCATCCAAATCCCCTTACGCTGCCACCAGCTTATATGAATCGGGGCCGCAAACTCGCCTTGTATAAAATCGGAAAATTCGGTATTTTATTGATAAAGGAAGTTACCATGTTAAGAAGGTGATTAGATG
Source organism: Bacillus sp. ISL-39 (assembly GCF_018613295.1). NCBI lineage: Bacteria > Bacillati > Bacillota > Bacilli > Caryophanales > Bacillaceae > Bacillus > Bacillus sp. ISL-39. The sequence continues at coordinate 2,564 of NZ_JAGGQM010000004.1, read as the reverse complement.
ACTCGTCTTTTATGGACTTTATCTATAGCTCAATTTCTGGCGATGCAGGTGTGGTTTAATTTTTCAGCGGTTATGCCTGTTGTTGAAAAGGAATGGAGCTTATCCCCGACGGAATCTGGGATTATAGTGGCTTTTTTTCATATAGGCTATGTGGCAGCGGTGTTTTTTTACAGCTTTTTGAGTGATCGTTATAATCCGAAATATTCGTTTATGTACGGGGCACTGATCGCTGGAGTTTCTGGTGTGCTCTTCAGTGTTTTGGCACAGGGATTCTGGTCGGCTTTATTGCTGAGGTTTATTTCAGGTATTGGAATTGCAGGTATTTATGTCCCGGGGATGAAAATAGTTGCCCAAACATCGAGCGATAGAACACGAGGTGCGGCGCTGGGGCTTTTTGTTGGGTCGCTCGTCGTTGGCTCGGGATTTTCGTTGCTTGTCTCTGGATTATTCATTAATCTGGTCGGATGGAAGGGCGTTATTTTGATTACCTCGTGCTCGGCAATTCTGGCATCCGCATTAATACATTTTTCCCGCATTCCTGAAAACATCCATATTCATAACCAGCGTTTGAGTATGTCACTTTTAAAAAGGGTGCTCACCAAAAGAAATCTGCTGGTGAACATCAGCTACACTGGCCACTGTTGGGAACTGTATGCGATGTGGGCTTGGATTGGTCCTTTTATGGTGTATTACTTTCAGGCTCATGATGTCACCAATGCCATTTCTGTCGGTAATTTTATCGGTGCGTTTGTTGTGATGATTGGCGGCATTGCCAGTTTTATAGGCGGAAAAATGTCTGATTCCTTCGGCCGGTTAAAATCAATTAAGCTATTTATTTATATCAGTATTTGCTGTTCATTGGTGATTGGCTGGCTAACGCCGGCGAGTATGTGGATTCTGCTTCCGATTGTTTTCATATATGGATTTACGATTATTGCTGATTCACCGATCTATAACACAATGATCACAGAAATATCCGATCCCGAGATAACCGGCATTGCATTAGGGATCCAGTCCGTTTTAGGATTCAGTGCTACGATTTTTTCACCGATGATTTTTGGCATTCTGCTCGATTACTTCAATTGGGGTGTTGCTTTTACGACCATTGGCGCAATGACAATCATAACGCCAATTTGCATTTTGTTTTTAAGGAAGTGGTTGAATGAGGATGCAAAGGTCGCATGAGCGATATTTCTTGTCTGAAAAAAATTATCTTTTAACCCGGAATTTTGGTATAATTTTACCAAAATAACCTGAAGCAAGAGGTACATACTTTGACTAAATCTAAACTGCAATTTTGGCTGATTCAAATTTTGCTAATCGCGACAATCATTTATGTTTCTACGAAGATTTCGTTTATGTTTGAGCCGATCGGGATTTTCATCTCAACGGTGTTCTTTCCGATTCTGATTACTGGATTCCTCTATTTCCTGCTGAATCCGGTGGTGGACTTCCTGGAACGCAAGAAACTTCCCCGGGTACTCGCCATATTGATCATTTATGTTGTGTTTGGTGCACTTCTTGTTCTGGCAATTGGGAATTTGGTTCCGGCGGTTTCCAAGCAGGCGACGGAGCTTGCGAATGATCTACCTGTTTTTGCTGACAAGACGACGGAGTATTTTTACGATGTTGTTCAGTCCTCAGAGTTTAAAAGCTTTAGGGATGAGCAGCGTGAAATGATTGATACGGTGCAGGAGCGCGTAATTGAGTATGCGAATACGATACCCACCAAACTGACGAATGGACTCAAGGGCTTTTTGGGTATCGTCACCAATATCGCGATCATCCTTGTTACCGTCCCATTTTTATTGTTTTACATGTTTAAGGATGGACACAGGTTCCCGCTGGCTGTTTCAAAGTTCATCCCGAAAGATTACCGGGATGAGGGGCTGAAAATCCTGAAAGAAACGGGTGAAACACTTGCTGCATACATCCAGGGCCAAGTAACGGTTGCCTTGGCGGTTGGGACGCTGGCGTTCATCGGGTATCTCATCATTGATTTGCGCTATGCTTTAATTCTCGCGTTAATCGTCGCCTTCACAAACATTATCCCGTATGTCGGGCCGATTATTGGCGGAGCGCCCGCAGTGCTGGTTGGTCTTTTTGATTCCCCGACAAAGGCTTTACTGGTAGTCGTCGTAATCCTTGTGGCCCAGCAAATTGAAGGAAACTTGCTGTCTCCACTTATCCTGGGTAAAACACTGGATACCCATCCGGCAACAATCATCATTATTTTACTGGCGGCCGGAAATCTGGCTGGCGTACTGGGAATGGTTTTAGCCGTTCCAACCTATGCCGTCACAAAAACAATCGTCTTAAACCTGGTCCGGTTTTTAAGAGCAAGGAAAAGGGCAACGATCACCACATAGGTAACCTGAGTCATACTCGAACATGAGAATTCTGCATTAGTCTTTGGGCGATAGCGCTGTCTGTATGGAAGCTGCTATCGCTTTTTTTATAGAAGTATTGTGCGATTTATAGTTCGGCCAATCTGGTTATGATTACATACAGGCCGATAATGGGGCGAAAAAAAAGGAACTCTTGGAAATATCGTCACATAAAAG
>NZ_JAGGQM010000003.1:0-59719 GCF_018613295.1 Bacillus sp. ISL-39 | reverse complement strand
TTAGTTTTCAAAGAACAATTTGTTTTGTCGCTCCGTTAGAAGCAACTCTTATATATTACCAGGTTCAAAACCCAATGTCAATAAGTTTTTTATTTTCTTTGCTGCTAACTAAGTAGCTCGTAGCAACAGATATAAATATAGCACCTTTATTCTGCAATAGCAATATCTTTTTTCGATTTTTATTCATCGAATTAAAAGAAAGACAATTCATATTTCTGTGGTCAAATCAGTCTGTAAAAGCGTCTGCAGTTTAACTATGATCCCTAAGCCATTCTAGCTTGTTAAAAGAAAAGGCAAAGCAGCTTATGCCGCTTTGCCTTTCTTCTATCTATTAACGATGACGCATCAACGGGAATAATAGGACATCCCTAATGGAAGGTGAATTAGTCAGGAGCATAACGAGTCGGTCGATGCCGATTCCCAGTCCGCCTGTTGGAGGCATACCGTATTCCAATGCTTCGATAAAATCTTCATCCATTTCATGCGCTTCGTCATTTCCTTGTTCTTTTTCTTTCAGCTGTGCTTCAAAACGCTCTCTTTGGTCAATCGGATCATTAAGCTCGGTAAATGCGTTTGCATGCTCCCTTGCCACGATGAATAATTCAAAACGGTCAGTGAAGCGCGAATCATCATCATTCTTTTTAGCCAAAGGAGAAATATCCACCGGATGGCCGTAGATGAATGTTGGCTGGATCAGGTGCTCTTCTACCTTTTGCTCGAAGAATTCATTGACGATGTGGCCATACTGCATATGCTCAGTGATTTCCACTCCATTCTCCTTAGCAAGCGCACGAGCTTCTTCAGTGCTCATTTGCGGCCAGAAGTCCACTCCTGTATGTTCCTTGATCGCATCTACCATGTGGACTCTCTTCCACTCTGGCTTAAGATCGATTTCATACTCGCCGTACTGGATTGTTGTTGTTCCAAGAACATCCTGGGCGATGTACGCAACCATGTTCTCAGTAAGGGACATGATGTCTCTCCAGTCAGCATATGCTTCATAAAGCTCAAGCATCGTGAATTCTGGGTTATGTCTTGTCGAAACACCTTCATTACGGAATACACGGCCAATCTCATATACCTTTTCAAGGCCGCCGACAATCAGGCGCTTCAGGTGAAGCTCGATTGCGATTCGCATGTAAAGCTGCATATCCAGCGCGTTATGATGCGTGATGAACGGACGTGCCGAAGCTCCGCCAGCTATTGAGTGCATCAATGGCGTTTCCACTTCCAGATATCCCTGTCCATCTAAATAGCGGCGCATGGACTGGATGATACGGCTGCGGTTGATGAAAGTCGTCTTGCTGTCATTGCTGGTTATCAGGTCAAGATAACGCTGACGGTAGCGCTGCTCGACATCCTTCAATCCGTGGAACTTTTCAGGCAGCGGACGGAGCGCCTTCGTCAAGAACACAAAGTCTTGTGCTTTAATTGAAAGCTCACCAACTTTTGTTTTGAAGAGTGTTCCTTCGATACCGATAATATCACCGAGGTCAGCAGAATCAAATACTTCATATTGTTCTTCACCGACTGCATCCTGGCGGACATAAATCTGGATTTGGCCATTTAGGTCCTGGATATGCGCGAAGCCAGCTTTTCCTTTTCCGCGCTTCGTCATGATCCGTCCAGCTATTTTGACCGATACATTCTTTGCTTCAATCTCTTCTTTTTCCAATTCACCGTATTCGCTAATCAGCTCATCAGTAAGATGGGTGCGTTCAAATCTTTTACCGAAAGGATCCATACCCTTTTCACGCAATGAACTCATTTTGTCTCTTCTGACTCTGAGCTGGTCATTTAACTCTTCATGACTCATATCGCTTTCACTCCAATATATATAATAGATTTATTATGTAATCCTGAGTATGTTTGGCGGATACTTTTATTATTTTACACAAACAAACGTATTCAGACATTAAAAATCTCTTTTTTTAATGCCTTAATAGAATAAAAACTGCCAGTTTGACCACTGGCAGTTACATTTAAGGATAAAGGTATTATAGGAAAAGTGACGATTAATGTCAATTTTTATCCAACCTGGTGTGCTATTTGCTCTTTTGCTTCCGCTTCATCCGCGAAGGTTTTCAGCAAGCTGACAAGCTCGTCTCTTGTTGAGCATTCATTGATACCGTTACGGACAGTTGCGTTCCCGCGGATACCCTTTAGGTACCACGCTGCATGCTTGCGCATTTCACGGACGGCAATATGTTCGTTCTTTAAAGCAATCAGGCGGTCAAGGTGCAGGATGCTGACGTCGATTTTTTCGCGCGCACCTGGTTCCCCCATTAATTCCCCTGTTTCGAGGAATTTTACCGTACGGTAGATCATCCATGGGTTTCCGAGAGCAGCACGGCCAATCATGACTCCATCTGCGCCTGTCTCGTCAAGCATTCTCCGGGCATCCTGTGGAGTCTGTACATCCCCGTTGCCGATTACCGGAATGTTTACAGCCTGCTTCACGTCACGGATGATATCCCAGTTTGCTGTTCCTTCATACATCTGTAAACGTGTACGGCCGTGAAGGGCTACGGCATTTCCGCCTGCACGTTCTACAGCTCGGGCATTCTCGATTGCGAAAATATGTTCGTCATCCCAGCCCATGCGCATTTTTACCGTAACTGGCTTTTCTACTGCATCTACCACAGCTGATACCATTTCATAGATTTTATTTGGGTCAAGCAGCCATTTCGCACCTGCATCACATTTCGTGATCTTTGGTACCGGACAGCCCATGTTGATATCAATGATATCGGCATTCGTATTTTTATCCACGTATTGCGCAGCCTGGACAAGCGTTTCCTTTTCACCGCCAAAAATCTGCAGGCTGAGCGGCTTTTCCCGTTCATCTATATATAACATGTCGAGTGTTCTATTGTTTTGAGAAACAATCCCTTTGTCGCTGACCATTTCGGCACAGACAAGGCCGGCGCCGAATTCTTTTACCGTCAAACGGAACGCTGAGTTGCAGATGCCAGCCATTGGCGCAAGGACAACCTGGTTTTTCATTTCGATATCGCCAATCTTGAGCATACTCTGCCTCCTTTTAATTTATCCATATATCAAACCTATTGCGGTGTTAATTCATCTATGCCGACACCCAGGAATTCTGCGATTTTGACAATCAACCTTTCATCAGGCATCCTGTTGCCGCGTTCGATTTCTCCAAGGATGGAAACCGATACACCCAGCTCTTTAGCGAAGCTTTCCTGTGTAAAACCCTTCAGCTTTCGATAAGCGCGAATACGTCTTCCCCATTTTTCTGCTTCCATATCCGTACTCCTTCTCTATCCGGTATACTTAGTAGACTGTTTTTCAGCGGCTCCTTCATGGTCGGGAGCGTGATATTTGGGTCCATATCAAGCAATGGAAGGATTACAAATGCGCGTTCGCTCATCCGAGGGTGCGGAATTGTAAGCTTCTCTGTTACAATATTTTCGTGATTGAACAGCAAAATGTCAAGGTCCAAAGTTCTTGGGCCCCATTTCACTTCCCTTTTTCTCCCAAGTTTCAATTCGATCTCAAGGCATGTATCGAGTAGTTCGACAGGCGCAAGGCTTGTCTCTACTTGGATTGCCATGTTTAAAAATTGGTCCTGGTCCGTGTAGCCTACCGGGTCTGTCTCATAGACGGAAGAAGTATTTACCACCGAGATTTTCTCATGGCTTTCCAGGAGGATGATGGCCTGTGTCAAATATCCGAACCGGTCCCCCATATTGGAGCCTAGCGCAATATATGCTTTGTTTTCCACTGTCATCTACTCCTTGTGATTTCGACTGCGACGGATTTGTAGTGTCCAGGGATCGGCGGGTCTGGCTTGATGACCTTTACATGGCATGCCTCTACAAGTGAAAAGCGCTCCAGAATAGTGCCTGCGATTTTCTCAGCAATGGCTTCCACTAGCTTGAATGGTTTGCCTTCCACTATTTCCTTGCAAGCCTGATATAACTCCGCATAGTTGATCGAATGCTCCAGTTCATCGCTTTTTCCCGCTTTCGATAGGTCCAGATCTACCGTCAGGTCCACTGCAAACCGCTGGCCTAATCTTGTTTCTTCAGGAAAAACACCGTGGTATCCGTAAAACTCCATATGATTGACATGTATTTTATCCACAATATTCACCCTTTCCTATCATCGCGTCCATCATTTTTGCCATGCGCGACATCTCTTTCACATCATGGATCCTGACGATTTGGCATCCTTTCTGGATTCCATAACAAATGGTCGCTCCCGTACCCTCTGTCCGTTCAGATACAGGAAGATCGAGCACACCGCCGATCATCGACTTTTTCGATGTGCCAAGCAGTATGGGATATCCCAAGGACACAAGCGTATCAAGGTGACGCATCATCTCAAGGTTTTCCCGGAGGTCTTTCGCAAAGCCGATGCCCGGGTCCAGGATGATTTGCTCATCGCTTACCCCTGCTTTTTTCGCGATTGTGATGCTTTCATATAAGTCGTTCAATACATCTCGGATGAAGTTTGAATAATTGCGTTCTTTCCGATTGTGCATCAGGATGATTGGAACTCCGGTTTCTGCCGCGACATCGGCAATTTCCGGGTCTTCCTTCGCTCCCCAGATATCATTGATAATGGCCGCACCAGCATCGACAGCACTTTTGGCAACCTTCGATTTATAAGTGTCTATGGAAATCGGTACCTGGACTTCCTTCGAAATGGCTCCGATCGCAGGCACCACCCTGCTGATCTCCTCTTCATCGGAAATCCGCTCATGCCCCGGCCTTGTCGATTCGCCGCCGATATCAAGAATATCCGCTCCATCGGCAATCATCTGCCTGGCATGTGCAACAGCATTTTCAAGGTGATTGTATTTACCGCCGTCTGAAAAGGAATCAGGCGTGACGTTCAATATTCCCATGATCAATGTTTTATGTGTAAAGTCCAGTGCATATGGACCGGCTTTTATCACGGTATTCATTTTCGAGGTCCTCCATCCAATTTTGTTCTGCTCCATAACGTTTCCCGGCAAGCTTCATATTTGCCGAACAGGCTGTTCGCCAACACCCCTGATTTCCCGGGAAAGCTTTTACCTGAAAAATCTGTGACCGGAACGATTTCCTGAATCGAGTTAGTCAGGAATATTTCCTCAGCTTTTTCCGCTTCTTCCTTTTTGTAAAAGCCTTCACGAACCTCGATGCCTGCATTGCGGGCAAGCGCAATGACGAACCTGCGGGTGACTCCATTTAAAATCCCGGTCTCGATTGCAGGCGTGAAAAGATGGCCATCCCTGTACCAGAAAATATTAGAGACAATTCCTTCGGCTAAAAAGCCATCACGTGTCAGAAAAATCCCTTCCGTATCCATTTCAGGGCCTGCCTCACGCTTGGCCAGTACATTGTTTAGATAATGGTGTGACTTCAGCCGCTCTGTTCCCTCGGGTGTGTTGCGCCTCAATTCCAACAGCACAGCTTTTTTCTCACTCATACTCCCCGCTTGCGGCAGCGGCTTCGCAAAAACAATCACGTTCGGCTCCAGGTAGCTTTCTGTCTGCAAGCCTATTTCGCCATTACCTGCCGAAACATTGAAGCGGATATAGGAATCCTTGAGTTTATTTTTAGCTAATAAACCTTCAAGGATCTTTACACTTTCCTCCCGGTTAAATTCTGCTTCAATATCCAAAATTCGAAGACTGGCATTCAGCCGCTCCAGATGGTCATCCAGCAAAAAAGGGTGGCCATTGTAGATCCTGAACGTTTCAAAGACACCTAACCCATATAAAAACCCATGGTCAAAAGGAGAAATGGTGGCCTCATCTTTTTTAACGAAACTGCCATTCATATATACGAACATTATAAACTAACTTCCTTTGCAGTCTTGTAATGAGCTACGAAATTGCGCAGCAGCTGCTTTCCTGGCGTCGTTAGAATGGATTCCGGGTGGAATTGGACGCCTTCGACTGGCAGTTTTTTATGGCGGATTGCCATGATTTCGCCTTCCTCCGTCCAAGCTGAAACCTCCAGACAGTCAGGAAGGGTTTCTTTTTTTACAATAAGCGAATGGTAGCGTGCTGCAGGAAACGGATTTTCAAGTCCTTCAAAAATCGTCTTGCCGTCATGATAGACCATGGACGTTTTTCCATGCATGAGACGCTCCGCACGGACCACGTCACCGCCAAATACCTGGGCAATGGACTGATGGCCCAGACAGACACCAAAGATTGGCGTCTTGCCTGAAAAATTCTTGATTGCCTCCAGGCTAATGCCCGCTTCATTCGGGCTGCATGGCCCAGGTGAAATCATCAAGAACTGCGGATCGAGCTCTGCAATTCCCCTGATGGACGTCTGGTCATTGCGGATGACTTTAAGCTCTTCGCCCATTTCACCTAAATACTGAACAAGATTATATGTGAATGAATCATAATTATCGATCATCAAAATCATACTTTACCCTCCGCAAGCTCTTTCGCCTTCCAAAGAGCAATAGCTTTCTTTAAGGATTCTTTGTATTCATTGGCAGGGATAGAGTCGATAACAACACCTGCTCCTGCCTGGACATGCGCCATCCCATCCTTGATGAGCATTGTCCGGATGATGATGTTCAGTTCCATATTGCCGTTAAAACCGAACCAGCCTAGCGAGCCGGTATACGGTCCGCGCCTCACCGGCTCGAGTTCCTCAATGATTTCCATTGTCCTTACCTTCGGTGCTCCTGTAATCGTGCCGCCAGGGAAGGTCGCATTGACAACATCGAACCATGTTTCACCCTCTGCCAGCTCCCCCCTGACATTGGAGACAATATGCATGACATGCGAGTACTTTTCAATGACCATGAACTCATTGACCTCTACCGTACCGTACTTGCACACCCTGCCAAGGTCGTTCCTTTCCAGGTCGACAAGCATGACGTGTTCGGCACGCTCTTTTTCATTATTGATCAGTTCATTGGCAAGCTGTAAATCTTCTTCGTCAGTTATGCCCCTTGATCTTGTACCGGCAATCGGCCTTGTACTGACCTCCGACCCTTTTATTTTTGCCAAAAGTTCAGGCGAACCGCTGACGAGCTGGAAGTCCTCCGTATGCAAATAACCCATATAAGGAGACGGGTTTAGCTTGCGCAGCTGCCGGTACACTTCCAGCGCTTCCGTTTCGATTGGCTTGGACTGCCTGACGGATAGATTCACCTGGAAGACGTCCCCCTGGGCAATGTATTGCTGCACCTTCTCAACCGCCGCGATGAATTCAGCTTCATCCATGGATACTTGCAGTTCATCTGCAGCAGGCTTTTTTTCGGCGGCAGCTGCTGGCACATCAGCCTGCCAGTTCGCTAACCACCCTAAAAGCCTGTCCTCTGCCTGCTTTTCCTGGCCTTTTTTCGTCAGGGCCATCAGCCAGAGATTTTCAGTCTTATGGTCAAAAACAAACCACTCCTTGAATAGCTGGAAGTAGACCTCTGGGATCCCGGAATCATCCTTGGCAAGTACGGGAAGCTTTTCGATATAGCGGGCATAATCATAGCTCAAATAGCCGATCGCGCCGCCCTGGAAATCCGGCAAGCCTTCTTCTTCAGGCACATGATATATTTCCATTTGATTTTTCATAATTTCAAGAGGATTTCCTTCAAAAATGTTTGAAGAACCATCCTGGGTGATCGTCAGTTGATTATTTTTACCCGAAAATACAATCCAGGGATTAAACGCTGCAATACTGTATCGCCCGCCCCTCCCGCTTTCGAGGATGACATGCTCTTTATATTGTTGTGCAATATGGTCGTATTGATGAAAAAAACGTGAAGCTGTATATGGAATCATCTTTGATTGAATGCTATAGTTCGGCAAGTTTTTCACCTCAATTTTTTTCTCTTTATCCATCATACATGATGAAGGGCGCGCTTTCATTTTTAAAATGATGGTTTTTCATGAAAACTTGGCTATTTTTTTGGTCATCTTAAACTAGTCTGTTGATTTATAAGAATAACCCTATTTCATAGACAAAAAAGAGACAAGCTTATAAAAGCCTGCCTCTTCAAAAACTATTCTTCAAATTGGTATAGCGGGGTACTTAGATAGCGTTCTCCGTTACTTGGGATCACTGCCAATACCTTTTTGCCTTTGCCCAGCTTTTTCGCTGTTTCAAGTGCTGCATAGATGGCTGCACCTGATGAGATTCCGCCGAGGATGCCTGCTTCTTTTGCCGCACGGCGGGCATAGTCAAATGCCTGCTCATTTTCAACCTTGATGATCTCATCATATACGTTTGTATCAAGTACTCCAGGAACGAACCCTGCACCGATTCCCTGAATCTTGTGTGGTCCAGGTTTTCCGCCGGATAATACCGGAGAATCCGTTGGCTCGACTGCAATTATCTTGATATTCTTGTATTTTTCGCGAAGGACTTTTCCTGCTCCTGTAATTGTTCCGCCTGTGCCGATACCAGAGATGAAAGCATCCAGCTGGTCACCCATCTGCTCGACAATTTCCGGTCCAGTCGTTCTTTCATGGATGGATGGGTTTGCTTCATTCTCGAACTGTTGCGGCATGAAGTAACCATTTTCCTTTGCCAGTTCATCCGCTTTGCGGATAGCACCGCCCATACCTTCTGGTCCAGGAGTCAACACAAGTTCCGCTCCATAAGCACGGAGGAGATTCCTGCGCTCCATGCTCATCGTTTCTGGCATGACAAGGATTGCTTTGTAACCTTTGGCTGCAGCCACCATCGCAAGCCCGATCCCTGTGTTGCCGCTCGTTGGCTCGATGATCGTATCCCCTTGCTTCAGGGCTCCCTTTGCTTCAGCATCCTCAATCATTGCCAATGCGATACGATCCTTAACACTGCTCCCCGGATTCATGTATTCAAGCTTCAAATATACCTCTGCACTTTGGTCATCGCCAAGTCCGTTCAGCTTCACAATTGGTGTCTGGCCGATCAACTCTGTAATTGAATTTGCAATACGTACCAAATTACCCACCCCTTTAATCCGACTATTTTAATTGGTTTTATTAAAATTTACCAGTACTTTAAGTATATGTCAATCAGTATGCTTCGACAAAAACTGAAATCATTCTTTTGCCTAGGCTCTTATCGTAGACTTTGCTGCTGAACAGCCTAGCCTGTTCAAAAGCATCACCGAAAAGAGCCCCATCCTTTTTAAACTAACCTTTTTTGAATATCCCTAAACAAAAAAAGCACCGGTGACAAAACCCGGTGCTTCCTTCATTATTTCTTCTCACTGTCTCCATAAAACCAGCTGACTTCTGCATCATTCCAGAAAGCCCGGGCAGAAACAGGGATATCCATTTGTTCGAGGGCTATTTGCCTGCGAATCTGGTTTTCAACTTCATTGTATGCGTATTTCTTTCCTTCAAGCTTCTCATGAAGATAAACGATAACATAACCATTCTCCACTTTAACAGGGCCTGTCCACTCTCCGGATTTCAGCATTTTTGCTGCATCTATTATCTCCGGGGAAACAAGCTCATCTTCTGCAGTAACAAAGCCAATATCACCACCTGCATTAGCCGAAAACTCATCGACAGACCGCTCCATCGCGAGAGCAGCGAAGCTGGAGCCATTCTTCAGCTCCTTCACCGCTGAATCAGCCTCTTCTTTTGTTTCAACGACTATTTGTGACAGGTGATAGGATCCAGGGATATCAAAAAGACTGTTATTCTGTTCGTAAAAGGACTTCATATCCTTTTCCGATACTTTAACATCCCTTGTTAAAATTTCTTCGAGCAGCAGGCTGTATTTAATCTGCTGTTTCCATTTCTCCTCTGTTTTTGGTTCGTTACCTGTGGTGGAATACAGTGCCTTATAAATAGTCAATTCGCGTTCGACAGCCTCATCAGACAACTTGACATCATACTTCTCAGCCATTTGTTTGACTACTTCCTGGTCGATCATGTCCCTTAACGTATCTTGGCCGTATCGTTCTTCAAGCTCAGTGAGCCATTCCTGGCGGGAAATCGACTCATTGCCAATTTCCGCAACTGATTCTTTGTTTCCTTCAAGGATTGCAGGCTTGGCTAGCAGCATCACAAGAGTTATTGCGTTCAAAATGGCTAACCCGGCAATAATGTACCAAAGCTGCTTCTTTTCCACTTCTTTTCCCCCAGATATCGCTTATTTTGCTTCTTTCTCTATCTCTTCCAGTTCTTCTTTTGTAAACATGTATTTCTCATTGCAGAAATGGCAGTGTGCTTCTGCCTGTCCCTCTGTCTCGATCATATCACGGATTTCATCTGAACCAAGGCTGATCATGGCATTGCTGAATCGGTCCTTGGAGCAATTGCATTCAAAATTCACCGGCATTGTATCAAGGACTTTTACATTCTCTTTTCCAAGCAATTCTTCCAGCAACTCTTCAGGAGATAATCCTTTTTCAATCAGCTTTGAAACTGGCGGAATAGACTGCAAACGTTGTTCGATTGCTGTGATCGTTTCTTCTGTTGTCCCAGGCATCAGCTGGATGATGAATCCTCCCGCTGCTTTAATGGAGTTATCGGGATTAACCAGTACCCCGACACCAACTGAAGAATTGACCTGTTCGGAAGTTGCGAAATAATAAGTGAAGTCCTCTCCTAGCTCACCAGAGACAATCGGCACCTGTCCTGTAAAATAGTCGCGCAAGCCTAAATCCTTCACGACCGTAAGCGTTCCATCTGTACCGACACCTTGTCTTACATCAAGCTTGCCGTGTTCATTCAATTCGAAGTGGACATGAGGGTTTGATACATAGCCCCTTACCTGCCCTTTGGCATTGATGTCCACAAGAATGAGTCCAAGCGGACCTCCGCCTTCGATTTTGATTGTCATTTTATCATCGCCCTTGAGCATGGCACCCATCATAACCCCAGCTGTCATTGTCCGGCCAAGTGCGGCAGAGGCTACCGGCCATGTATAATGGCGGCGCTGTGCCTCCCCAACTGTTTCCGTTGTTTTTGCTGCATATGCTCTTACCTGCCCGTCAAAAGCAAGTGCTCTTACTAAATAATCGCTCATTTTTTTACTCCCTTCGTGCTGTAAAGTTGTATGCGTCCTCTTAAGGAAGCTTAATTGTTTTTTTCGATATTGCGCTTATAGATAAGCTGAAGTCCCTTTAACGTCAAAAATGGATCGACAGCATCGATCATATTCGATTCCTGGGCGATCAAGTTTGCCAGGCCGCCTGTCGCGATGACTTTTGGAGGGACTTTACTCTTATCTTTCATCCGTTTAACTATTCCCTCTACTTGTCCAACATATCCATATAGAATGCCAGCTTGCATGGCCGAAACGGTGTTCTTTCCAACCACGTCGTCAGGTCTGCTGATCTCAATTCGCGGGAGCTTCGCTGCCCTTGAATAGAGGGCCTCAGTGGAGATGCCTATCCCCGGTGCAATCGCTCCGCCCATATATTGATTATGCTCATTGATGTAGCAGTAGGTTGTAGCAGTCCCAAAGTCGACAATGACCAGCGGGCTTCCATATTCATGTATGGCTGCGACCGCATTGACAATCCGGTCCGCTCCAACTTCCCTCGGATTTTCATATTTAATGTCCAGCCCTGTCTTAATGCCAGGACCAACGACCAATGGCTTAAGGTGGAAGTATTTCTGGCACATCCGCTCAAGCGAGAACATGATCGGCGGCACGACAGACGATATAATAATTCCATCTATATCTGAAAAAGAAAGGTTGACATGGTCAAACAGATTTTTGACGATCATGCCAAATTCATCTTCCGTTCGATGACGGTTTGTCTCTATTCTCCAATGGTGCTTCAACTCTTCTTTATCATATACACCTAACACGATATTTGTATTCCCGACGTCAAAAACAAAAATCAAGCTATTCACCAACTTATTAATAGTTTTCTTAATCAATACTGAAAATATCATATCATAATCGCCAGGAATTCACTAAGTAAAGTAAACATCCTTTTAAAACAAAGGCTTTTTAAAAAAACTTGGCTGTTGATTTCCGTTCCAGACGCTTCGCTTTGCGCGGGGAAGAATTATGAAAAAGCCCAACTACCGGCTTTTTCAAGATCAAATTCTTCCTTGCTGGCGCTGAGCCTCCTCGTCGCAAGCTCCTGCGGGGTCTCACCTGTCCAGTTGATCCCGCAGGACTTTGATTAGCTTCCTTGAATCAGCCCACGCACGAGGGAAATGCGTTAGCATTTTCGGAGGAGTCTACGCGCCTTCCACTCCAATCAACAGGGCTTAAAACACCGATAGGCTTTAATACAACCAAAACAAAAAAAGCAAATGCTCCGTTAAGAACACCTGCTTCATGAATTCTATTCTTTTGGTTTTGGATTTTCGTCAATAGCCTTTGGATCTTCGATAACTGTGTCAACATTCTTATCAGTCTCTTCGATTGCAGGCATCTCATCTTTTTTCTTATTGATCGTTACTTTCATGTCGTCATTCTCAACACTGACTTTGCGGTCAGGTAGACGGCCATGGTCGATCAAATACTTGATTTGTTCTGCATCAAGAGTTTCAACCTCTAATAACGTGTTCGCAATTATATCAAGCTTATCACGATTCTCTGTCAGCAGCTTTTTCGCTCTTGCATAACTTTCCTTAATGATTGCCTGGATTTCAAGGTCGATTTCATATGCGATCTTGTCAGAGTAATTCTGCTCATTGTTCAGGTCACGGCCTAAGAATACTTGGCCCTGCGCCTGGCCAAACTGCATTGGTCCGAGCTTATCACTCATACCGAATTCAGTAACCATTCTTCTCGCAATGCCTGTGGCACGCTGGAAGTCATTGTGTGCACCTGTGCTTACTTCACCAAAGACGATTTCTTCAGCTACACGGCCGCCAAGGAGTCCAGTGATTTTATCCAAAAGCTCTGGTTTAGTCATGAAGTAACGGTCTTCCTTTGGAAGCATGACAGCATAACCGCCTGCCTGTCCGCGAGGAACAATCGTTACCTTGTGGACCATTTCAGCTTCATCAAGGACAACCCCGATGACGGTATGGCCAGCTTCATGGAACGCAACGATATTTCTTTCCTTTTTGGAGATGACACGATTTTTCTTGGCAGGACCGGCTATGATGCGGTCTGTTGCTTCATCAAGATCTTCCATGTCTATCTTCTTCTTATCTCTCCTGGCTGCAACAAGCGCAGCTTCGTTCAATAAGTTTTCAAGATCCGCTCCAGAGAAACCTGGAGTACGAGACGCAATACTTTTCAAGTTAACGGACTCATCAAGTGGCTTATTTCTAGCATGTACCTTCAATACAGCTTCACGGCCTGCAACATCAGGACGGTCTACTGTGATCTGGCGGTCAAAACGTCCTGGACGCAGTAATGCTGGGTCAAGGATATCAGGGCGGTTGGTAGCGGCTACGATGATGATCCCTTCGTTGGCACCGAATCCATCCATTTCCACTAGCAATTGGTTAAGCGTCTGTTCTCGCTCATCATGTCCTCCGCCGAGACCAGCGCCACGCTGGCGGCCGACTGCATCAATTTCATCTATGAATATGATACATGGAGCATTCTTTTTAGCTGTTTCGAATAAATCACGTACACGTGATGCACCGACACCAACAAACATTTCTACGAAGTCTGAGCCACTGATTGAGAAAAATGGCACTCCAGCTTCCCCTGCAACTGCACGGGCAAGCAATGTCTTACCAGTACCCGGAGGTCCTACCAAAAGGATACCCTTTGGAATACGAGCCCCAAGATCAGCAAATTTGCGAGGATCCTTCAAGAATTCAACAACCTCGACAAGCTCTTGCTTTTCTTCGTCTGCGCCCGCGACATCCTTGAAGCGGACTTTCTTCTTTTCTTCGTTATAAAGCTTCGCTTTGCTCTTGCCGAAGTTCATGACACGGCTTCCGCCGCCCTGAGCCTGGTTCAGCAAGAAGAAGAACAAAATGAAAATGATGATAAATGGAATGATCGACGTAAAGAAGGTCACCCATCCGCTTGTTTCTTTAGCAGGCAGGATTTCGACATCTGCGTCGGCTGCCGCCTGTTCGATTCTGTTAAGCGTTTCAGGATTGTTCCAGACATAGGTGATGAAGCCTTTGCCTTCCTCTTGGCCTTTCATCTGGCCTCTTACTTCATACACACCACGTTCAGGCTGAAGCGTCAGTTCACCGTCAACATTGCCTGCCTCTAGTTCCTGCATGAATTTATCGTAAGAGATTGGTTCAGTTGGCTGGTTATTGCCATTAAAGAAACTCACAACTCCGATAATGACTAAAAATATCAATAAATAAAAGATGGTATTACGGAAGATCCGATTCATCCCTTACCTCCTCCCACGGTAGACAAACTATACTAAATAGTATCATAGCAAATTATGCTAATACAAGAAATTAACATTCAGAATATTTGCTTCTTAATCGAAATGTTGAATTTCATTCACTAAAACGCAACCGTTTTTATTTTGAATAAACTTCTGGCTTCAGGACGCCGATATACGGCAGATTGCGATATTTTTCCGCGTAATCAAGACCATATCCGACAACAAACTCGTCAGGAACAATGAATCCAACATAGTCAGCAGTTATATCAGCCTTTCTTCCTGTTGGTTTATCAAGCAGAGTGACGATTTTAATTGATTTTGCCTTGCGGTATCTGAATAGCTCAACTAGATAACTGAGAGTCAAACCGCTGTCGATGATGTCCTCAATGATCAGGATATCCCTTCCTTCTACGGAAGTATCGAGGTCTTTTAGGATTTTCACCTCTCCGGAAGATACCATGGCATTTCCATAGCTGGAAACATCCATGAAATCCATCTCAAGATACGCATCCATGCGCTTTAGCAGGTCTCCCATGAATGGCATGGCACCTTTTAAAACACCAATTGCCAGTGGGAAGCGGTCCTTGTACTCATCTGTTAATTGAGCCGCCAGCTGCCTTGTCTTTTCCTGAATTTCCTCTTCTGTAAATAATACCTTTTCAATATCATTTTTCATCATGATCCTTGTGCCCCCTGGAAGATATCAATACTTTATATAAGTTAATAGTAATAACCTGTTTCCTTCTGTTGCTTCACTGTTCGATTTTTTAAGCCCTGGAAGCCAAAGGATCCTGCCCT
The DNA here is from genome assembly GCF_018613295.1 of Bacillus sp. ISL-39. NCBI lineage: Bacteria > Bacillati > Bacillota > Bacilli > Caryophanales > Bacillaceae > Bacillus > Bacillus sp. ISL-39. The sequence goes on along the minus strand of NZ_JAGGQM010000003.1, from coordinate 44,710 downwards.
CACTGTCTGTCACAATCGGCCATTCATCTCTTTGGGCTAATGGAGTTTTCATATCGATGAAAATATCCTTTACCTTCCTTGAACCATCCATCCCCTTCAATGACATCCGGTCGCCATTTTGCCTTGTCCGGATGATCAGCGGAGTTCCTGTTTGCTCCAGGTCAACGGTAAAGCGATCATTATTGGAAAACTCTTTGTCATGAGCACCATTGAGCAATTGAGCATCAATGGCATTACCATTTGGCAAAACCAGCTGATCAGGACCTGATAATTCGAAACGATAGCTTTGCCTTTCTGGCGGATTCAATTCAAAGTGGCAATTTCCATACGATCGTATAATTCTTAAACCGCCGGGGAAATCAAGAGTACCAGATGGATGGGGGTTGCGAATTATTGAAAAAATCTTTTCAATATGTATAGCGGAAAGAGAAGCAGGTCGATCATTGTAAAGATAATTTAATATTAGTTTAATCCCTCTTCTTTGTAAAGGCATTGGCATTTCCTGAAAAGAACGGATACTAATACTTATCTTTTTGTCCTCTTTCTTCATTACTTTATTCAATTCTTCGCTTGTTAATTCAATAAGATACTCTTCATCCATCTGAAGTTCCTCGGCAAAACGCTGGAAGTGCTCATGGACCGCCGGATTCTCTTCTTTTAAAAAAGGGAGAACTGTTATCCTGAATCGATTCCTGCTATAGTATGTCTTTTCATTGCTGGGATCGATCCTTGGCTCCAATAAATTCACAGAGCAATATTCTTCCAATTCCTCTTTTGCCAGGCATAAAAATGGCCTGAAAACGGTGAACGGACCGAATTCCCGCATAAAAGGCATTCCTGCCCTGGCTTTTCCGGAACTTCCCCTGGTGAGCCTCATTAGTACCGTCTCTACCTGGTCATCGCCATGATGGCCCAATGCAAGATATTGAAGATGATGCTTTTCCATTACTTGCTCAAAAAAGCCGTATCGGCATGCACGGGCAGCCTGCTGGGAGCTTAGCCCTGTCTCGCGCATATAGGAAGGTACATCGATTCTTTTCATCTCAAAGGGGATACCCCTTTTTTCACAAAAATCTTTCACAAATAAGGCATCCTGGTAAGACTCTTCGCCTCGGAACATATGGTCCACATGGACAGCTACGATCTTCAGGGAGTTCCTTTCCCGCTGCCCGGATAAAAAGTGGAGCAGCGCGAGCGAGTCCGGACCACCAGAAACCCCCACTGCAATTGACTTGTTATTCAGCTGAAAACCATGCTTTTCAAGAAAGTCATTTACCTTTGTATCAATCATCTTGTTCTTCCTTACTAGTATTGCCGGTTTAAGACTATACCCATGCCGGCAAACCATTAATCTTCTAATAACACAGGTTTATTATTTTTCAGCTTAACACTTTCAGCCATCTTTTTTCAAAAGTCAGAGCTTAATCCCTTATGTACGGACGAGACGGGCAAAGGTTTCAAAAAATCTCAGGTAATTTGGCTATAAATATAGAAAAAATATAACAAAGAGATCACCAAAATGATGGTGACTGTTTCAAGCGCCGAGGATTTTTTCTTTTTCTTGCTGTATCCCATCCGTGTTTGCCGGCCAGCTGGGTTTGAATTCGCCCTCGATATATTTGCTTTTTTTTGCGGTTGTGCTTTTGGTTGCGGCGGTGCCTTATGATGCCGGGTACTTTTTTTCGGTTCCGGAGCAGGCTGATGGACTTGCAGAAGCTCTGTCCTCATCTCTCTGGCAGAATGATATTTACCTGCAAGCGCGTTATAGATTATCTTTTCATAGATTTTCAGTTCCCGGCTTTGTTTTACTTTATCCATAATTTCGTTCATTCCGCCAGACTTCTTCGTAAATCTTTTCGGATAGGCCGTGTTCACCATGATCATCCCGACAGCGAATAAATCATAGCCCGGATCTGCTTTCCTGCTGCCAAGACCCCAATAGCCCCGGTCATAGAATTCTGTGAACTCTTTTATCGCCCTCCCTTTTATTGTCGTACCGCCGACATCTATGCAGCGAATCCTTGCCGGGGGGCCGGTCACTATCATATTTTCCGGCTTCAGATCGCCAAATACCCAGCCGTTTTCATGGAGCAGCTGCAAATCAGCAAGCAGTTGCAGGATTATCACACCGGTCCAGTCCGGCCCTTTTTGCTGCAGGAAAGCCAGGAAATCAGGTCCCTTAATGAATTCCATTACATAAAAGCTCACTTTTTTACCCGGACGTTCCCAATCATCCACATCCAGTAAAGAAGGTCCGAGGGCAGATCCCTGGACCTTGGCAAAAGATTTCAACACATTGACCTCAGAGGTGATCGACATTCCATTGTCACTCATTTTCAATGCGACTTGTCTGTTATCGTACCTTGCCAGATAGACAATTCCATTCGCTCCAAAACCAAGCTCTTTTATGATTGTATATCGGTTGTGATGCCATTTCCCTTCGATGATCGTACCAGGAATGACTTTACACAGATTCTTCAAAGAAGGATTCATCATCACCGGACAATAGGCTCCTTAAAGATCGTTTTTTATTAAAATGGGAAAGTGCCTCGCGAATGGCAGGGCCTGTTGGCGTAATTCCTCCGGTTGTCAGCTTGGCAAAAATGCTCGTGAGTGACTCAAGTTTCGGAGTCCAATCCAACAACTTTTCGACATCTTTTCGTTTCCCGGGAAATACAAATACAGAAAAGCGGTTATCCCCTGACCTTGCATTCAAACTTAAGCTCAAGTCCAGCAAGGCTTCTTTTACTGTGGGCAGCTTGTGCTTCATGCTTGCACTGGTATCGACAAGAATCAACACATCGAGCTCGACCGTCTCCCCGAGCTCATCCACAACCTCCATAACCTCGCCGCGCTGCTCTGGCGGAAGGTCTTCCACTGTCCGGCTGCCCCCAAGGATTTGCTGCAGTTCCTTGTTCACTACCCCCTGAAGTGTCTGGGTCATCGCTTTCCTTGTCACCATCTGGACAGTTTGCGATAATTGCTGCGCGTACACAATCTGGCTGACACCGCCGCCAGACATAGCGATTCCCTCGATTTCTGTCATGCCCTGTTCATCTATTACATCCTGTTCCATCACACCGATGACATTGACCGTAATCCCCTGCTCCTTGGCCAGCGCAGCCATTGCAATTGGATCTTCCCCCTGGTTCGAGCAGCCATCCGTAATGAGCAATATTTGCCTGATTGTACCTGTTTTCATGCAATCCCCTCACTTCCAGGCTCTATTTTTTACAATCTAGTAAAAGAAAGAAGCCTATAATAAATTTGTTACCATTTTCGACGAAGTAGAGGGGAAATATACATAAGAAAAGCGAAAGCGCCTTGGTCAGCCCCGACAAGCGCTGGAGGGCCTGACAGTGAAGTCGTTCTTTGACTTCATTGGCAGGCCCGAAATTGAAATGTATAGCCGACTGTCCAGAAACGCAGAAACTGGAGACTCCGACAAAGAAGCGCTTTTTGCTTCTGCCGACGGAGTTGAAGTTTCGGAGTTTCTAGGAGGCGACACTAGACAAGCGTCTCGAGGGGCTAGGCGCTGGAGCTAGACATTTCTCAAAGTCAAGACTCTATGCTCAAATTAATCAGTTAAGCTCTCTTTTGATAATTAGTCACCGGTATGGATGCCCATTTCGGGATATTGTGATCGATTTTTGCGACTACTACTGTCATGTCATCTTCAATTGAGCCATCGCGGGAACGGATGACTTCCTCCATGATCAAGTCGGCGATCGCCTGCGGATCTTCTGTCTGGAGCTCATTGATTTTCCGCTTCATCCATAAATCATAATTCTCGACATGCTTTGGCCCTTCGAATACGCCATCGCTCATCATGACCAGCAAGTCGCCCGCTTTAAGCTGTTCACTAACTACATCCACCTCAAATTCCTGCAATATTCCCATCGGCAGATTGCTCGCCTGGACTTTCATTACCTTTCCTCCGCGTTTGATGAAGCTCGGCGTCGAACCGATTTTCAAGAAACGGGCAGATGCGTTTTGAAGGTCCACCATGACCAAATCCAGGGTAGAGAACATTTCATCCGTGGTTCTTAGTGATAAAATCGAGTTCACGGACTTAATCGCTACTTTTTCCTCAATTCCAGATTGCAGGATTTGCTGCAGCAACAATAAAGTGTCACGGCTTTCGGAATGAGCCCTTTCCCCATTACCCATTCCATCACTGATGGCGATTGCATACTTTCCGCCGCTCAGCTCAATGGTGGAATAACTATCTCCTGATATAAGGTCTCCATCCTTGGCCGCATGGGCGACCCCTGTAGATACAGCATAGGCCTTGGCAGATCGGAATGTCACATGGCAATAACCATTCGGGAACGTCGAGCATTCTTCTGAATTGACCACGATATTTTCTTTCAGGATATCCGAAAGCATCGGTGCGATTAACTTTTCGCATTCGCCATGCCCCTGGCAATATGGAATCGTCATGTCAATATCCACATTTCCTTGTTCCAGACTGTAGATTTCCACATGCTCGATATGGATGCCGAAGTCCTGGAGGGCCTCCAGAATTTGTTCTTCCTGCTTTGAGTGGTTTTCACGCTCACGCTGGATTTCCTTGGCGAAATCCCCCATGACTTCCGAAACACCAAGCAATTGGTCTGCCACGAGACGCCTGCTTTCCTGGACCTGTTTCTTGAGTTTTTTGTTTGCTTGATAATAGGTTAGCTGCTGCTGCATGATTTCCATGACCTTTTTCGACCTGGTGCAATGTTTGTCCCATTCGCGCGAAAGTTTTTGCGATACGGCGCCAGAATTTTGATCCATCTCCTGCATAATCTCGCTCATATAGTCATAGGTTGTATTAAAGTTCCTTGTCCAGCAATGATCCTTCTTGAAGCATGTCTGGCATGTTTTTTCTGTGACATTGCTCAAGAAATAATCCATATCGCGGTCGGTTTCAAGTGTTTCATCCTGCACCTGCAGAGTAGTAAAGCTTTTCGACAGAGCTTCAAATACATTTGAGAACTGGACGACACGCTGCGCTGTCACATCTCTCATTTTTCTCATATATTGCTGCTGTTCGGCTGAATACTCCGGCGTTCCCGGAATATGTTTGGCGATTTTTGATGTAAGTGATTGCGGCGTCAGGAAAAATAACAGGACGGCTGCTGCCGATTCGGTCAGCGTCTGGCTAAGCGCACCTCCGCCTTCACCATACATTCCAATCAACAGGGTGGCGATGAAAAGGCCAAGTGCAACCCCTGGCTTCTTTCCTTCTTTTAGCAAGCCGCCAAGCAATCCTGAGAAAGCCAGAAGGCTCATATGGTAAAAACTAGACACATTTGCGAGACTGAAGATCAGTCCAGTAACGACCCCGACTGTAGAACCTACTGTGGCTCCAGCGACAAATGAAAAAATGAGGACTAAATACCGGGACATTATGTGTTCTACCGACAAATCATAGATTGTCCACCCAATGGTTCCTGTCATCACCGAAGCAAGCATGATGATCAAACAGACTATTTCCTCCGTTTTCAATGACTGCTTTCGCTTGCTGGCTGTCATCAATGGAATGCTTTGCATGAAGATGAATGTCAACACAAGACCTAACCCGGCTTCGACTCCAGTCATCATTCCCTCATACATAGTGATATTTCCTGACAAAATAAGAGCTTTTAACATTTTGGCTATTAAAATAGTGAAAAATATATAAAGCGGAAGGACTTTCATAGAATTCTTGACCCATTTTTCCGTAAGCTTATATAGCAGTAAAAATAAAAATACAGAAGCGAAGGTGAAGACGGCGTCAGTAAATGACAAGGTTGCAGCCCCGGCAACCAAACCAAACAGCGCAATAGGCGCACGGTCTTTCCGGATAAGATACACAGCCGCAAAAAATGGAAGGCTAAAAGGGGTCAACTTTGCCAGTATCAAGGCACGGCCAAGCAAAAATCCAATGATCAAGAAAATATAGCCTTTTTTCAGGAAAAGGTTTTCAATTTTGGATTGCAGCTTCGACATGCCTTTTGCAAACCTGAATCGTGATTCCTCGAGATGAACTTCACCGATCGGTTCCATCATGTTCCTTTCTACCTTTTGCATTTAATACACTCCCCGTTTTTTTATCGTTGCTGATTATTATAAAAGGGAGTCATCCAGAAGTTTGTCAAAAATAAGGACAAGCATGAAAGTTTCGTTCGACGCATTTCCCCGAAAATAATGCAATTCCTCGAAATACCACGGATTATTTTAACCTTCACGCCAAACGCCACTAAAATTTACCTGATAATATTTTTCTCTTTTCTTTTTAAAATGCATTGACACTATTTTAATATCTATGTATTATATTTCTTGTGCCTCAAAACACATTAACAATATGGCGGTGTAGCTCAGCTGGCTAGAGCGTACGGTTCATACCCGTAAGGTCGGGGGTTCGATCCCCTCCGCCGCTACTAACTAAAAGCGTAGGCGACTGCTTAGCTCCGACAAGCGCTGGAGGGCCGGCAGGTGAAGTCGTTCTTTGACTTCATCGGACGGACCGAAGCGACTCGAGGAGCTAGGAGCCGAAGCTGGACAACAATATATGGCCCCTTGGTCAAGCGGTTAAGACACCGCCCTTTCACGGCGGTAACACGGGTTCGAATCCCGTAGGGGTCATCCGCGTACGAAAACCTCGTTCCTTTGGGAGCGAGGTTTTTTTTGTTTATTTTCGGGCTGTGGAATGCATCAGCACTCCTGCTTTTACCTTTATTCACTCCTGCACTGTTTTTCGGGAAATCCAGACACTTTGCTTTTATCCAAATTCGCTTCGGCAGCACTTTTCGGGCAATGCGGCGCTTTTTCTTTTACCCAAATTCGCTCAAACACTATTATTCAGGCAGTGCCTTATGTTAAAAGCAGTACACATCGCCCAATTCTTCAATCAGTCAAAAGATTAATCTCTCCAATTACCTTTTAATTCCAGACTTGGTGTGCTTTTAGTCTTGATTCCATTTCCACATTAGTATAATTTCCCTTAATTTGGATGACGGCATGATTATTGCGTTTGTTTGGGCAATTACGGTCCTTTTTCGGGAGATTATTCCTTTTGATCGGGAGATTACGCAGAATGACTGGGCAATTATCGATGTTCATTAAGAGAATAATTTTTCCAGTTACCATTATTCATTAAAATCAGGCGTGCTTCTGCCCGATTTTCCATATTGAATGAGCAATTAATACGAAGAATCATCTTTCATTGGCTTTTATCCTATTAATCAGTGAAAAAACAGCACCAAATTCTCTCCTGCAACCTGATTTTCGGACAATGCCTCGCCTCTTAACCTAATACACTCCAGCGCCATTTTTCCTGCAATCAGGCCTCGAAAAAAAACAAAAAGACAAGCCCTGTAAGAGACTTGTCTTGGTATAGCATGATTCCTGCTATTATATATATTCACTTAGCAGCAAGTTACCCTCTTCTAGCTCCTCTTCCTCCGCGCTTGGATTCAGTAGCACGTTTTAGAGTGGACAGGCGGTCTTCACTGTCCTTCAAGAATTTCGCCATTTTTGATTCGAAATTTTCAGGACGGGCATTGCGGTTGTCGTTTCCTCTGCCGCCCCCGCCGCCGCGTGGACGCTGTGAGTAAGGTCTTGATTCAGATCTTTCTGGTCTTGCAGGTCGTTCAGGCCTATCAACTGCCTTCTTGATAGATAAACCGATTTTACCGTCTTTCTCAACATTGATAACCTTTACTTCAACCTGGTCGCCAACTTTCAGGTGGTCATTGATATCCTTGACATAGTTGTCTGCAACCTCACTGATGTGAACAAGTCCTGTTGAGCCACCCGGCAGCTCGACGAACGCCCCGAAATTTGTAATACCTGTTACCTTTCCCTGTAACTTGCTGCCTACTTCGATTGACATAAAAAAGTTTTGCCTCCTTAAAGATATAAAAAATCAAACTTACATTATATTATACAGAATATGAAAAAAGAGTGTCAATAAGGCGAATCTTGGGAGTCCTTTTTCTCTTTAGGAAGGTTGAAGATGATTTCATTCTTTTCGGACAGGAAATATTCCTTGCGGGCAAGCTTTGCTATGTATTCATCATCGTTCAATTTGACGATTTCCTCATCCAGGATTTCCTGCTGCTTTTGAAGGCTTGCTAATTTTTGCTCTAGCTGTTCCTTTTCCGACTGCTTCTTTTCGAGGGCTGCAGACTGGGAAATGTAGGTTGAGATCATCAAATAAGAAATGACCGATGCGAATAGGGCAAAGACTGCGAGGCGCCTGAAAAGCAGTTTTCGCTTCCTGCTTTCTGCAATCCCGGCTTTTTCACGCTGTTGTACATATTGATTTTCAATCTTGGCTATGCTTTTTTTCCTGATGGCACTCATTCCCCGCAGTCCTCCTTATATATTTTTTTGCTGTTGATTCCGTTCAACAAGACATTGACTAACAATTGCTTTCATACAGCCTATTTTTTTAACTTCTTTATCCATTTTATCGGCTTAGTAAAATAATTCTTTACTATAATTAGAAATCCTGCCAATTTATTATATAATTTCTCGACGCTTTTTTTAACTGTTTTCGGCAAAAGTTTCCAAAAAAGCAGGAGAATCATCTTAACTGGCTTCCAAATTAAGTTATTGAGCAGCCATAGCAAAACGGCAAGAAGCCATTTTAAAAGAGAATAAAGGCCTCTTCCCGTCAAAAGCAATAGTGACAGTGCGGTGGCGGCCAAAAACTGGAGAGGCCTGACCACAAGCATCCTGACAGCCTTCACCATGAATACATATACATTGATCGTATAGGTGATAGCCCGTTCCAGCATCTTCAGATAAAGTTTCTTGAACAGGCTCTGATAGGCCGCAAAACCGCATAATAAGGCAAGGAAGATATAAAAACGCAATTCTCCCATATTCACTGAAAATAATACATAGAAAATCGACAGGCCCTGGAATACCCAGAACAGGATGTCATTGATGAAGACGATCCAGGATTTTCGCTTAGATCTTTTCAGAAACCGATTATGCGTATCAAGTGAAGCACCGAATAGACTGCCCATCCAAATCATGGCGAGCATGGTCAAAAATTGGGTCGAAAGCGTCATCGGAATAACTTGCTAAAGAAGCCTTTAGCCTTCTCCCCATGCTGGTCATCAAGATAGACCAGGTCAAAGATTTTCCCTTTGATCGACACAATCCCTTTGTCGACGTCCAGATTCTTCATTTGAAGATTCTGTCCCTTGATCGCAAGGAATCCCATGACTGTCTCTAATAAAAACTCTTCATTATCGAAGCTTTCAACCTGCTTTACTCCGGTGATATCCAGTGTCCGTCTGCCTCTCATCACTAAATCGTGGTCTGGCACATTGCTTTTTGTCTGATTCGTTTCATAATATTGGCTCATTAATATCCCTCACAATCATAATGCACTTTTGTACATGTTTATGATTGAATAAGGGAGAATAGAACAAGCCTTCACACGAAGCTCAGCTTACTCTTCATCGTCCCCTGGGATACGTTCTTCCCCGAGAAGGGTATACATTCCGGCAGCTTCATCTTTACGGGATGTTTCCTGTATTCTCTCGATTTTTGCAGAGACGACTTTTTGTCCAAAGCGGATCGCCAATTCATCGCCCACTTTTACATTCGTACTTGCTTTCGCCGGCACACCGTTGACGGAAATCCTCCCTTGATCGGATACTTCTTTCGCCAATGTCCTTCTTTTGATTAATCTTGATACTTTTAAAAATTTATCCAGCCTCATCGTATTTAAACCCCTTTTTCATTATTGGTTTGTTTTACCTGCGCTCTTTTCATAAGCTTTGTTGCTTCCACACCCATCTGGATTTTTACGATTATGCACGCATATTCATTTCGGCAGCATCTTCGAAAAGAGCCCGAAACTCTAAAATGCGCATAACTGTAAGTGTTGTTCGAAAAGCAACAAACAATGCGAAATACCCTTTACCTATAAACCTTGTGTCTTAGCTTCCTCCCAAAAAGCATCCAATTCATCCAGCGTGTAGTCCTCGACACTTCGCCCACTGTCTGCTGCTTTTTGTTCGATATAGGCAAAGCGGCGCATGAACTTCCTGTTGGTCTTGTTCAGTGCCATTTCCGGATTGATATCGTAATGCCTTGCGAAATTGACAAGCGCAAACAAAAGATCTCCGTATTCCAGCTCGATATCTTCCTGAATGCCTTTTTCGGTGATTTCCTCGGATAGCTCTTCAATTTCTTCCTTTACCTTATCAAGGATGGGTGCCGCCGTCTTCCAGTCAAATCCAACTTTAGCCGCTTCCTTCTGCAGCTCATATGCCTTTAGCAGATTCGGAAGCCCTTTTCCGGCTCCCTCCAGCATAGACTTTGTCGCACCGCCTTTTTCCTGCTCCTTGATTTCCTGCCAGTTTTTCATGACATCTTCTTCGTTCTCCGCCGTTTTGTCCCCGAAAACATGGGGGTGCCTGCGGACCATTTTTGCAGATATGCCTTCAATTACATCATCGATGGTAAAGTAGCCGTCGTCCTCACCTATCTGCGCATGAAGCATGACTTGAAGCAGCACATCGCCCAGCTCTTCAATCATATGATCGATATCATCATGATCGATTGCCTCCAGCAATTCATATGATTCTTCAATCAAGTATTTCTTGAGAGACTGGTGGGTCTGCTTCTTATCCCAAGGACAGCCATTCGGACCGCGCAGTTCTGATATAATTCCACGCAGCTTCAGAAAATCCTTGTATAAAATTTGTTCATCTTCAACCGGCGGAACATAAACCGATGTCAGATTGCTTAGCTCCATCTCCCTGTCCAATTCGTATAATGGGACCTTTTTGATGACCTCATCACTGCTTCCCGCCGCTGTCACGATCCATACCTCATAATCATCGGGCAATCTTTCCATAAGTGTCAGCTTGACCTCAGATGCTACGAACGCATCATACACCTGTCCGATGATTGTGTGGTTCTTCAGCAGCAAATCTTCCTTTGACAATGCTGTGCCATCTAGCAGCTGAAAACCTTCGATCGGATCGATCGCCAGGGACTGGAACATGGCGTCCAGGAAACTCTGGCCGCCGCCGATCTCAATTTCCGTATTCCGCCCTGGTCCTCGTTCGAGCAGGAGCTGCACCGTCCGCTCCGCAATCAAGGGATGTCCTGGAACGGCATAGATTACAGGAGCCTCGGCACTTTCAGCAAGCAAAAACTCGGTGATTTCCTCATAAACATCCTCAAACTGGTCATGCTTCTCATAAATTCCATCGAACGATTGAAACTGCAGCCCTTCCTTCTCAAGCTCAGCAACGACCGGATGCTCTTTTGTCCGCAAAAACAGGTTTTTCTCCTGCTTCAATTTTTTATATACACCAAGCGGAAGCTGGTCGAGGTCGCCCGCTCCCAGTCCGATGATCAAAATCTTGTTTGTCATTTCCCTTTTTTCCTCCTTCGTGTAAAACCCTATTTAAAGAATAACTGGACCATCCTGCTGCCGAATGGCAAAGTCACTAATTCATCTTCAGTCAAAGCCTTCGTTTTGATTAATATGAAAAAATAAACAAGTGCTCCGATAACTATAGAGCTTAATGCTTGGAATACAGCTCCGAGCCTGTCGGGTTCAATATAGTCATAACCGAAATCCGTTATATATAGAAATAAACGTAAAACTATAACCATCACTGCCGAGGAAAACAGGATTTTTCCAATGAAAACAAGTGATAGAACTGGTTGGCCGAGTTCATGTCTCAGCTTAAAAATGAGGATGAACATGACTGCCAGCATCGCCGCCAATGTGGCATAAGCTGCCCCCATTGTCCCAATATCCGGGATCAGTATCAGGTTCAATATGTATTTCAAGCCAAATCCGGCAAGTATGACTGCAGCCGGAAAAATTGACTTATCAAGACCCTGCAAAATGCTCATTATCGTCAGGATGACAGATCCAAATAAAATCATCAAGCTGAGCACTCCAAGCACATTAGATCCATCAGCATTCTCAAACAGCATGATATTAGCTGGAACGATGATGCTATATAACCCAACCGCAGCGGCAGCTCCAAAAATCAAGCTTGTCTGAAGGGCGAGTCTCACTTTGGGCAGGATTCTATCGCGGCGATTACTTGATTTGTCACCTGAAATTGCCGGAACAAGGCTTAAGGACATCGAAGTGGCGACAACTGTCCCAAGCTGGATCAGCGGCTGCCCTCTGTCAAAAATGCCTTTTGCCGACTTTGCTTCCTCGGCTGTCAGCCCCCTTGCCAGCAATGAAGAATACATATTCAAGGAATCCGCAAGCTGCAGCAATATTAACAGCATGCCACTGATGCTGATCGCAAATCCCTGAATGATCAATGCTTTTACGACCCAGGCTGCGTCCTTAAATAAATCCTTGAAGTGAAAATAGGTGAAGGGATTGGCTCCTCCATTTTTCAGATAAAAAAATCCGAGTATCAAAACGGAGATAACCCCGCCTGTTATCGATCCGAATACAGCTCCGGCCCCAGTGACATATAGAGAGAAACCCTGCTGTACAAGCACCGCTGACAAGGTAAGAATGGTCGCGACCCGGATAAACTGTTCTGAAACCTGAGAAATCGCTGTCGGCACCATGTTACCCTTCCCCTGGAAATATCCCCTGAACACTGCGGTGAAGGGGAAGATCAGAAATGGCACAGATACAACCTTAAATAAGGGCTTCAGTTCAGGATCACCGATTTTATTGGCAATCCATCCAGCACCAATATAGAAAAAGGAAAAAAGGAACAACCCAATGATACCGAGAAATACGAGCGAAATGGCCAATAGGCGATCAGCCCTGCCACTATTACCGGTCGCCTGCTGCTCCGTATAAAGCTTTGAAATGACAACCGGAAATCCATATGTAGATAAAACCATGACAATGCCAAAAAAGGGATACACCTGCTGATAAATATAAAAACCAATGTCCCCGACGATATTTTGAAAAGGGACACGGTATAGGGCGCTTAAAATTTTCGTAACCAGGGCAGCCAGAGTAAGGATCATAGCTCCCTTCATCAATTCCTTTGAATCTGCAACGGGCTTCATCGCCCATCTCCTTCCAATTTCAGTTTCAAACGTATTATATCACAAGGGAAAAAGCGGCGGCCGCAAGCGAAACAGACAACATTAATTTGTTAGACAGCTGTAACATAGAAAAGCGCAAGCGCCTTGGTCAGCCCGACAAGCGCAAGCGCCTTAAAGCGCCACGTCCTGTGGCTGGCGGGTCTAGCACATCCTGTTCCTCGGAGGGCTTGACAGTGAAGTCGTTCTTTGACTTCATTGGCAGGACCGAAATCGAAAAGTATAACCGACTGTCCAGAAACACAGAAACTGGAGACTCCGACAAAGAAGCGCTTTTTGCTTCTGCCGGCGGAGTTGAAGTTTCGGAGTTTCTAGGAGGCGACACTAGACAAGCGACTCGAGCTGCTCAAAGCTAACGCTTATCGCAAGATACTCAGGGAAGACATCTCCGGGATGAAACTGGCTAGGCGCTGAAGCTAGACAAATAGAAAAGCGCTAGCGCCTTGGTCAGCCCCGACAAGCGCGGAGTTGGACACCCTAATTGTGCAACAAGTTTATACTTCCAAGCACGAAAAGAGGCAGCCTCGTCAGCTGCCCTTTCAGGTAAGATTATAAATCGGTGATGATTATTGCTCCATCTGTCTTGCCAGGAAGCCTGCAGCTGTTTCAACAGCTTTTTGTTCCACGTCACCCAATGATCCTTCTTTAGAGAAGATAATTACTGCCCCGATTGGATCCCCGTTTGCAATGATTGGTCCAATTGTATAAGCAGAAACAGGCTCTTCATTCCCCTCTACAAGCGAAATGCTTGTCTGCTGGTTCACTAGGGACGAAGTACGGTCTTCCATCGTCTTTTCAACAAGTTCACTGATGTTTTTATTCAAGTAGTCCTTCTTGGAACCTCCTGCCAATGCGATATAAGTATCTCTATCGCAGATCAATACCGGGTTTCCTAAGCTGTCGTACAGAGCTTCTGCATATTCCTTCGCAAAATCACTCAGCTCACTGATTGGTGAATACTTTTTTAAAATGACTTCACCATCACGGTCCACAAAGATTTCAAGTGGATCCCCTTCACGAATACGAAGTGTTCTTCTGATTTCTTTTGGAATTACGACACGACCTAAATCATCGATTCGACGAACAATACCAGTTGCTTTCATCCAACGTTGCCTCACTTTCATCTGATGATTATTTTTTAGATAAGGTTGTTTTGCTATAATTACTGCTTTCGTTTAAAATCAATCCAATTTACGAAAACAGCATTGGAAATAATAATGCCTTTATTAATCAACCTTACCAAGATTTGAACTTAGTATCTTTCATATGGAAAGTTCTATACACTTCTCATTATTATTTTCTTTGAAGTGATAAAGGTGCCAAAAACGGATAAACCTTCCAGCTAATATTTGCGTACACACAGAAATTACCCTTGTCTATCTTTTTTGAAACACCTTATCATTTTACATTTAGATTACAAAATATTTCCATATGGTTACGATACTGTATTTTCCTGCTCTTTTTGGGAGTCATGAAGTCCCTTAATCATCTCGAAAGTAATTTCGAACCAGCGGTCATTTTTAATTCCTTTAGTATGGACAACCATCTTGAGCTTATTGCCTTCCATACCGAGACCCACCGCATTCCTGTACTGGCTGCTTAGCTTGAACACCTTTTGTCCGTCAATCCGGCTGCTTCCATCCTCTGTTAAAAGGATCGTCACATCCTGCTTAGCCATTTTAATGGATTCCACTCCAGCGGTAATGGCATATACCTTTAATTCTGCAACTTTAAATAACGTTTCCACTTCTTCTGGATAATCCCCAAATCGATCAATGATCTCTTCTTTTAATTCATCAATATCCTTCAATGACTCGATACCGCGGAACCGCTTATACATCTCGATTTTCTGGTGTCCATCAGAAATATAGCCATCAGGTATATAGGCATCGAGCTCAAGATCAATTTCAATCGAAGGCTTGCGGATTTGGTCTTTTTCCGGCTTTCGTTCTTCAATCGCTTCCTTCAGCATCTGGGAATACAGATCGAAACCGACCGAATCGATAAACCCATGCTGCTGGGCGCCTAGCAGGTTGCCGGCACCACGGATTGATAAGTCGCGCATTGCAATTTTGAAACCAGAGCCAAGCTCCGTGAATTCCTTGATTGCCTGGAGACGCTTTTCAGCCACTTCAGTGAGGACTTTGTCTTTTCGGTAAGTAAAATAAGCATAGGCAACCCTGTTGGAGCGGCCTACCCTTCCTCTAAGCTGGTACAGCTGAGAAAGGCCCATTTTATCTGCATCATAAACAATCAGTGTATTGACGTTTGGAATGTCCACACCTGTCTCGATGATTGTTGTACTTACAAGCACATCATATTCACCTTCAAGGAAGCCAAGCATGACGGACTCCAGTTCATTTTCGGTCATGCGGCCATGGGCAAAGGTGACACGCGCATCAGGCACAAGCATGGATATTTCTTCAGCCTTCCGCTCGATGTCCTCAACACGGTTATAAAGAAAATACACTTGTCCGTCCCTTGCTAGCTCGCGTTCAATCGCCTCGCGGACAAGCCCCCCATTGTATTCCATGACATATGTCTGGACAGGGAAGCGGTTCTCGGGCGGTGTCTCGATGACTGATAAATCTCTGACGCCTAGCATTGACATATGCAGCGTCCTTGGAATCGGTGTCGCTGTCAAAGTCAGGACATCCACATTTGTTTTTAGTTTCTTGATCTTCTCCTTATGCGTAACCCCAAAACGCTGCTCTTCATCTATGATCAGAAGGCCTAGGTCCCTGTAGACGATTTCTTTGGATAAAAGCCTGTGGGTTCCAACGACAATATCCACACTTCCTGCTTTAAGACCTTTGATCGTCTCGGTTTGCTGCTTGCGGGTACGGAATCTGCTCAACAATCCGATATTGATTGGGAAATCCTGAAACCTTTCCCTGAGTGTCTCATAATGCTGCTGGGCAAGGATGGTTGTTGGCACAAGGAAAGCAACCTGTTTACCATCGGCTATCGCCTTGAAGGCCGCCCTGATTGCCACCTCGGTTTTACCATAGCCGACATCTCCGCACAGCAGACGGTCCATTGGGCGTTCACGTTCCATATCAAGCTTGATTTCATGGATGGAACGTACCTGGTCTTCCGTTTCCTGATAAGGAAATGAAGATTCAAAATCGCGCTGCATCTCGCCATCAGGAGAGAACGCATGCCCGACGCTAGCCTCACGCTCTGCGTAAAGCTTGATCAAATCATCCGCAATATCCTGGACAGAGGACTGAACCTTGCTCTTGACACGTTTCCAGTCGCTTCCGCCGAGCTTATAGACCTTAGGTTCTTTTCCTTCTGAGCCAACGTACTTTTGGACAAGGTCAATCTGCTCGACTGGGACATAAAGCTTATCTGTTCCCTGGTAGCGGATATGGAGATAATCTTTATGGATACCATTGATTACGAGCGTTTCAATGCCCAGGTATTTACCGATTCCATGGTTTACGTGAACGACATAATCGCCGATCTTAAGTTCCGAATAGCTCTTAATTCGCTCTGCATTAGACAACTTTTGTCTTCTGGCAGGTTTCTTTGTTTTTTTATTGAAAAGTTCCTCTTCTGTAATTACGGCAATCTTTTGGATTGGGAATTCAAAGCCCGTATTCAGGCTGCCCTGGATAATCTGGACTTTTCCTGGAAGCAGCTCCTGCTTGCTGCCCATTTTTACCGCATCGATTTCATAGTCTTCCAGAACCCGTTCGAGTTTTTTGACTCTTTCGGCATCCGGCCCGAGGAAAATAACTGCATAGTTTCCTTTCCGCCAGCGATCCACTTCACCTTTCAGCACATGCATCTGTCCGTGGAAATTCTGCATCTGCTTGCAGGATATATTAATGATGTTCTGCGGACTTGTGTTTGGTACATGCCTTAAAAATAATGATAAATACACAATCGGCTTTCCAGCTTTACTCATCAAGTCAGGAAGCTGGTGTGAAATTTTCAGGTCATGGATGATCTGGCCTTCTCCCAGGAGACTTGTATACCATTCCGCTTCTTCCTTGCCAAGGGACTCATTCATTTCCTGAACCCTGCTTATTTCATCAATGAACAGGAAACCCTTTGACGGCAAGTAATCTATTAAACTTTGAGGCCTTTCATAAGCTATGGACAAGTACTTGAATAGTTGATCAGGTATTTGCCCATTGCGGAGCTGTTCCAATTCATAGCCAATATTTTGCGCCATCAAAGTCTTTGCCTTATCATCCTTAAGCTTCTTTAAACTGCTTGAGAGCCCGTCTTCCAATCCTGTGATCAGACGGTCCAGCTGTTCACTCTCAATCGGATTTTCTGTCGCCGGCCCGATTGCTACTGTTTTCATTTTTTCCTTCGAACGCTGGTCCTCAAGCGAGAATGTCCTGATTGAATCAACCTCTGCATCAAACAGCTCAATCCTGATCGGATCTGCGGATGTCAGCGGGTAAATATCAATAATTCCGCCGCGGACGCTGAATTCTCCGGGAGCCGCAACCATTCCCGCCCTGACATATCCCATGCTGACAAACCGGTTAAGGACCGATTCGAGATCGATTTCTTCGCCTAGCTTGAATGTCAGCTGGAATTTTGCCCACAGATCCTTTGGTGGAAGCAGCTTCCTCAAGCCAGCCATCGGGACAATCACAATACCCGTATTCTTTTTGCTCCAATGGTTCAGAGCTTCTATTCTCTGTGCCTTCAGCTCTGGACTTGAAATACTTATTTCTGCGGCAATCAATTCATTTGCCGGGTAAAGATAGACATCATTTTCCCCTATTAAATTCGCAAGATCATCATATAGTTTTTGCGCTTGCAATAAATTATGTGTCACGATCAGGACGGGGCGCTTCGTCTGTTCGTAGATGGCGGCTAAAAAGACCGTCCTTGCCGAACCGGACAGGCCTGCGACGAGCTGTTCCCTGAGTCCTTCATCCATTCCGGAAATAACAGATTGGACATCATCCTGATGACTAAATAGAGCTTTCAGCCCCTGCATCCAAACCTCTCCCTCTCTATAAAAAATGCTAATCTTTCCTTTTTAAATATACGACCAATATACAAACAGAAAAATGCTTTGGATGTAGAATCCAAAGCTTTTCAGTGAATCAGGTAGTCATGCTGGTGGAAGTCTGGGTTGCGCTCCAGGGCTTCCTGACAGTCTTCACAGATCGATTTTATATGGATGTCACCGTTCCCTGCGTAAGATACCATCTCCTGGCGCTCTTCCTCGGTCAGCTTATGCAGCCCTAAACTTTCACTGTGGACAGACAATCTGTCCAATGAGCCGATATTCGTGCCGCAATGACGGCATTGATAATGTATAGCCATGCCCGTCCCTCCCAATTTAAGTCATTACTCATTATTGACCCTTTGGCAGGAACTTATGCACTTAGCCTATTGTATGATGCTTTTTTTACATTATATTACTTGATCAAAAGATTGGCACGTTTGGATTGCCATCTTTTCAGACTCCCACTATTGATTAAATGTATTCATAACTTCTAAGAATGGCTTTTTCATCCATTCCTCACAAGCATCGGCAGATTTCAAGACAGCCTCTGCCATTTGTTCATTTTCTTCGGCTGTAAAACGGCCAAGCACCCAATCGGTGATCGCCATTCCATTTGTCGGGCGGCTGATGCCTACCCTGATTCGCTTGAACTCCTGTGTCCCTGTATGGGCAATCGTCGACTTGATTCCATTATGGCCGCCTGCGCTGCCTTTTTGGCGCAATCTGATCCTGCCTGTTGGCATATCGAGATCGTCATAAATTACGACCAGATCTTCCAAGTCGATATCGTAAAAATCCATAACGGCCCTGATCGATTCACCAGAAAGGTTCATATAAGTTAAAGGCTTAAGCAAGATGACCTTTTCACCGCCAACGAATCCCTTTCCATATAAGCCTTTATGCTTTGCCTGATCCAATGGGATATTCCACCGTTTTGATAATTCATCTATGACCTCAAAGCCAATATTGTGCCTTGTTTTGTCATATTGCCTCCCCGGATTCCCAAGTCCAACAAACAACTTCACTTTCCACACCCCTAACCAAACGCTTATCTTATTCTTTCAGGGAAACCAGAAAGAACCTCTGTTTCTAATGTACATGAAAACCGCAAAAGACGTAACCCTTTTCAGGCTACGTCTATTACTGCTTTATTCTTCGCTCGCTTCTGTTTCTCTTCCTTCTTCATTTTCAGGCTCTCCCGGTTCTTGTTCTTCGCCGGAGTTGATTTCTTCTTCCACTTTAGGAGGAAGGATTGAAACGACTACCGTATTTTCATCATCATTAATTTCATAATTTCCAGTTTTGATATCAGCAAGTGTCAAGTTTTCATTAACCTGCAGGTTTGTGACATCCACATCAATAGTCTCAGGGATATTGCCTGGAGTCGCTGTGATGTTCACTTCGTGGATCGGCTGCTGAATGACGCCGCCATCCTTGACACCTGCAGCTTGGCCAATGAGATTCACCCTGACGCTTGCATGTACCTTGGAGCTTTTATCGACCACAAGGAAATCAGCATGAAGAATTTCATTCTTGATATGATCTTCTTGATAATCCGTCAACATGACACTTTGCTGGCTGCCGCCTACATCAAGCGAAATGACACCATTTCGGCCATTTTCACGGATGGTCTTCACAAACTCGATGCTGTCCACATAAATGGACTTGCTATCTGTAGTCCTTCCATAGACCACTGCCGGAATATTGCCCTCCTGGCGTAACTTCCTCAGGCTAGAACGTTGAGTACTTGTGCGCTCATTTGCTTTCAATACTGCACTCATGGTTTTGTCCCCTTCCTATTTCGTAAGTTCTTGTCTATATAAAAAATGCCCCAAAACAGGAAGGTCTAAACGTTATACTTTTTGAGCCCTTTCAACAAGGCTGTTGATTTTCGTTCCAGGCGCTTCATTGCCTGCCGGGTCTCCCATGAGTTTGCCACGCTCCATGTCACGTAATCATCCATTTCTTTCTGATTACACAAGTGTCTGAATTGCTAGGGTTATTGACAGCTTTGAGCTCTTCTCCACAAAAGCTGTCATAATTACGAGCTTTTCTTGACAGCTTTGACCTCTTCTCCTGAAGCTGTCATAATTACAAGCTTTTCTTGACAGCTTGACTCCTCTTTACCTGAAAAACATGAAAAACGCAAGCCGCCTTGGTCAGACCAAGCCGTATTTTAAAGCACTCATAAACAAGAGTAGGCTTGCCGCTTGGCAAGCCTGTAGTCCCTTATAAAATCAATCAAAAAGCGTGCTGACAGATTGCTCTTCGTGGACGCGGATAATCGCTTCCCCGATCAATGGAGCAACAGACAGCTGATCGATTTTTTCAATGCGCTTTTCTTCTGGAAGCGCGATTGTATTTGTCACAACCAGTTCTTTGATCTTGGAGTTTTCGATACGCTCAATCGCAGGACCTGATAATACAGGGTGCGTACAGCACGCGTAAACTTCAAGTGCCCCATTTTCAACCAGGGCATTTGCAGCTAATGTAATCGTCCCAGCTGTATCGATGATATCATCAATCAAGATCGCAATCTTGCCTTCGATATTACCAACAATATTCATGACTTCAGCAACATTTGGCTTTGGACGGCGCTTATCAATGATCGCAATCGGCGCTTTCAGTCTTTCAGCCATCTTCCTTGCACGAGTAACACCGCCATGGTCAGGAGATACAATGACAACGTCACCGTTCAATTCCTTGCTGTTGAAGTGATCCGCAAGAATCGGCACACCCATCAAGTGATCGATTGGAATATCAAAGAAGCCTTGAATTTGCGGAGCGTGAAGGTCAAGCGTGATCACACGTGTAGCGCCAGCAGTCTCAAGCAGGTTTGCCACAAGCTTAGCAGTGATTGGTTCACGTGCGCGCGCTTTACGGTCCTGTCTTGCATAGCCGTAATAAGGCATAACAATATTGATTGTTTTTGCTGATGCACGCTTCAATGCATCAATCATGATCAGCAATTCCATGATGTTCTCATTTACTGGAGAGCTTGTTGACTGGATGACATAAACATCGCAGCCACGGATGCTTTCTTCAATGTTGATCTGGATTTCTCCATCGCTGAATTGGGATACAGAGCATTTCCCTAGCTCTACCCCGATTACCTTCGCGATTTCCTGGGCAAGTTCAACATTTGAGTTCAGTGAAAAAACCTTCAAATTTGGGTCAAGATACTGGTTTGACATTATGGACCTCCAAGACTCTTATTTCTTTACGTTCATTTTCCCTACATAATCTTCTTTGTTGACTTGACGAGCACGTGCAAGCGCCAGTGCTTCACCTGGAACATCTTGAGTGATCGTGGAACCGGCTGCTACATATGCGCCTTTTCCAATCGTCACTGGTGCAACAAGATTGGAGTTACAGCCGATGAATACGCCGTCTTCAATCTTGGTCAGGAACTTGTTTTTGCCATCATAATTCACTGTGATCGAGCCGCAGCCGATATTCACATCAGCACCGACTTCTGCATCACCGATATAGCTAAGGTGGGAAGCTTTACTTCCTTTGCCAAATACCGCTTTTTTAATTTCGACAAAATTGCCGATCTTGACTTCATCATGGATATCAGATTCAGGCCTGATATGCGCGAAAGGCCCAATATTGACTTCGGAGCCAATCCTGCTGTCAAAGGCGGCTGATTGGCGGATAACTGTATTATTTCCAATTTCGCAGCAGTTGATTTCAGTATTAGGTCCTATCTGGCACTCTGAACCGATGACTGTTCCTCCAGAAAGCATGGTTCCCGGGAAAATAACCGTATCCTGTCCAATTTTCACATCTGGTCCAATATATGTGTTATTCGGATCAATAATCGATACGCCATTGCGCATATGATACTCATTGATCCGCTTTTTCATCGTGCGTTCGGCTTCAGCTAGAGCGACGCGGTCATTGACACCGAGCGTCTCCGCGAAGTTATCCGTCACATAGGCAGATACGATTTCGCCGTCGTTTTTCAGGATTTCGATGACATCCGGAAGATAATATTCTCCCTGGACATTATCGTTTGATACATTCTGGATCGCCTCGAATAGCATTTTATTGTCGAAGCAATATGTACCCGTATTGATTTCATTGATGCTTCTTTCCTGCTCATTTGCATCCTTATGCTCAACGATTTTCTCGACAAAGCCCTCTGCATTTCGAACGATACGGCCGTAGCCAGTCGGATCTTCCGCCCTCGCCGTCAAGATGGTTGCTTTAGCATTTGTCTCTTCATGATGCTTGAAAAGAGCTTCCATCGTTTCAGCCTTGATCAGCGGAGTATCACCGCAAACGACGATTGTGACTCCCTCTTTGTCTGCTAGCATATCCCCTGCCTGCTGCACAGCATGGGCTGTCCCCAGCTGTTCAGCCTGAAGGGCATACTGGCTGTCCTCACCTAGCTGATCTTTCACTTTTTCTGCTCCATGACCGACAATGGTCACGATTTCGTTTATATCAAGACTTTTCACCTGGTCAATTACATGCTGTACCATTGGCTTGCCGCATACAGGGTGAAGAACTTTATACAATTTAGACTTCATTCTTGTTCCCTGACCGGCAGCTAAAATGATTGCATTACGATTAGACATTAGCAGGCCTCCAATTTACCTTTTTATCCATTACGAATATATCTTAAATAGCCAGCCATTTCAAGAATAGAAGAATAAGTACAATTATTTGTCAGTTTAGGGGGGAAGGTATTAACCGAAAAGCGGAGGCGACACTAGACAAACATCTCGAGGAGTTAGGAGCAGAGCTGAACAAGTTCCGAAGTGATTTTTATAAGAATAGGTTTAGCCAGCGGACAAACTGGGGAAATAAAAAAGAGCCTAACTTATGAAGCAGGCTCTTGATGTTATGCAATTATATATTCTAGGAAGCTCCAGCTTCTTCGAATTCAACTTCCAATTCACCTAAGCGGTGGTACTCTGCCAGTACAGCATCCTGGATTTTTCCGCGTGTACCCGAATTGATCGGATGCGCGATATCACGGAACTCGCCATCAGGAGTGCGCTTACTAGGCATTGCAACAAATAGGCCGTTGTTTCCATCAATCACCCTGATATCATGGACAACAAACTCGTTGTCAAGCGTGATGGAAGCGATCGCTCTCATCCGTCCATCTGTATTAACGCGGCGTAATCTTACGTCAGTTACTTCCATTCTGTTCACCACCTTTACAAATAGATAAAATTCTAGTTAAATAATTCCACATTGAAATCAAATCTCCTTCTTTTACAAGAAAATTTTTTTGAAAAAATAGGGCGAATTTGTGAACTTTTTCATGGAGAAAGCCTTTGCATGCTGATTTATCTTTTAAAAATAGGCTTTTGGAGCTATTGACGATGCGGAAAAATTCTAATAAACCTTCTGAATTGACTCCTTTATTATTCATTTATCCCAAAAAATTTTTGGATTAAAAATATTCATTCAAGCAAAAGTTGAAAGCTGCTATCAGGTATCCGGTTTTGTATATAAGCCATATGTGTGGTTTCTAAATATAAGGGTACCTATAACGGGAGCTGTGCCTTTCTTGTGACCGTCAAATTGGTTTTTCCTTTCCCAGGCACATGTTTGCCCTTTTTGTGACCGTCAAATTGTTTTTTCTCTTTTCACGGGCACATGTTAATTCCTCTTGTGATGTATTCAGCTCCCATTCCACGCTTCACTCTTTCAATAATAAAAAAACGCCCGTTATTTAACGAGCGCTACTACTTCGATTTCCACCAGTGCATCCTTGGGAAGTCTTGCCACTTCTACTGTTGAGCGTGCTGGCTTATGCACATTGAAATACTCTGCATATACTTCATTCAATTGAGCGAATTCATCCATATTTTTGATGAAGACAGTTGCTTTTACGACTGTTTCAAGTGAAGCACCTGCAGCCTCAAGAACTGCTTTCAGGTTACTGAATACCTGATGCGTCTGGGCCTGGATGTCTCCTTCAACCATTACACCCTCAGGAGTCAAGGGAATTTGGCCTGAGCTGTAGAAGAGATTGTTCACAACCACACCTTGCGAATATGGACCAATTGCGGCAGGCGCATTTGAAGTCTGTACAATATTCATTCATTGTCACCCCATTCTTTTTATATGAACAACTATTCTCTGCGAGCGAAGTAATTTCCTTCACTCACGGTAATTTTACGTTCTTTTACGTCTACACCTGAAAGGCGTACGAGTGAGAGATACTCATCGACAAGTCTTTCTTCTATATTCTCCGACTCAACCAGTACCGCTATTCCCGCTAACTCCGCATTGAACTCTTCAAGCAAATTAATCATGCCATTAACGGTGCCGCCCGCTTTCATGAAGTCATCGACAATCAGAACCTTCGAGCCCTCTGCAAGGCTGCGCTTTGATAGCACCATCGTCTGGATCCTTTTTGAAGAACCTGAAACGTAGTTGATGCTTACTGTCGATCCTTCAGTCACTTTACTATCCCTTCTGACAATCACGACCGGGACATTCAAGTGGCTTGCGACTGCGTAAGCGATCGGAATCCCCTTTGTCGCCACAGTCATGACAACCTCAATATCCTTATCGGCAAAAGCAGATGCGAGCAGCCTTCCGACTTCCTGCACAATTGCTGGATTTCCAAGAATATCATTCATGTAAAGGTAACCGCCTGGCAGCAATCGATCGGGACTTGCCATTATGTTACAAAGTTCATCGATTACCTTTCGGGCTTTTTCCTCACTGACATGGACATGGAACTTGACTCCGCCGGCAGCGCCTGGCACAGTCTGGAGGACACCGATTCCCCGCTGTTCAAATGTTTCTTTGATGATTCCGAGATCTTCACTGATCGAGGACTTTGCTGAACCATACTTTTCGGCAAAATAGGTTAACGGTACCAATTGGCGCGGATGTTCCAGTAAATAAGTCGTCATATCGATCAAACGCTCGCTGCGTCGAAATTTCATTCAAGAACCTCCAAAATCCGAATATTTAAGGTTAATATACCACCATTATACGGATTTAATCAAGGGTATGACGCTCTCCAAGCATTCTTACTGCAAATACCTGGTCACAAAACCCTCGCAGACCGTTATAAATACGATGCATTCGCGAATCATGTGCCACAAGGCTGAATACTGTCGGGCCGCTTCCGCTCATCAAAACAGCATCAGCACCGAACCGCTTCATTTGATCTTTAATCTGTGCTACCTCGGGATAAAGCGAAAGCGTCACATCTTCCAAAACATTTCCGACACTATTGCAGACTCCATGGAAATCTCCATTTTCAATAGCGGTGATCATTTGATTCGTAGGCGGATGCTGAATTTTCTCTACATTAAGGCGGCGATATACCTCCGCAGTCGATACACCGATAAACGGTTTCGCCAATACAATCCAGCACGTCGGCGGTGCCGGCAGTTCCTCGATAATTTCCCCTCTGCCTGTCGCAAGCGCTGTTCCTCCGTACACACAGAAAGAAACATCTGAGCCAATTTCCGCACCCAGCACTGCCAGCTCGTCCAAAGACAGACCAAGCTTCCATAGTTTATTCAAGCCTCTTAATGTCGCCGCTGCATCACTGCTGCCGCCAGCAAGCCCAGCTGCCACCGGAATGGTCTTCTCAATGCCAATGAGAACACCTTGCTTCACCTGGAACCTCTCCTTCAACAGATGCGCTGCCTGGTAAGCAAGATTCCGCTGATCATCCGGCACAAACCGATTATGGGAATGGATCACGATCCTCTCTTCTTCTAGTAAACTAAGTTCGATGCGATCAGCCAAATCAATCGTCGTCATGACCATTTCCACCTCATGGTAACCGTCCGGACGTTTGTGCAAAACATCCAGTGACAAATTGATTTTTGCCGGCGCCTTCACTAAAACCTTCACAACTTCCACCTACTTTAAACGAATTCCACATTTTGTCCTATTTTACCACAAAAAGAAAAGAAAAGCGCAAGCGCCTTGATCAGCCCCGACAAGCGACTCGAGGGCTTGGCACTGGAGTTGGACGATCGTCACTATCAATCCATTCCTTCGTGTAAATTAAGTAAGACTCCCCTGCAAGAAACATTCCTTTATTTTATCATTTGCATTATGGCGAATACAGTAAATTCACAAAGAATTAGAATGGCAGGAGGATACATGGAAGCTGCACACCTTTTTATCCATAAATAAAGCCGGAGCATAAGCCCCGGCGCCGCGATGGATCTGAATTTTATTGGCAACTGTGAAAACAGCTGTTTGGCAGTCTCTAAAGAATCTTCATCTGGGTCAGCGGTTTTGGTTCGCAAGCTGCTGTTCGGCCAGCTCAATCGCTCGCTTCACCATATTACCTGCATCCTTGGCCTTTATGCCGCCCCATCCTTCATTCTGGACGACATCATAGAAGCCAAGTTCTTTCGCAAGCTCTTCCTTCAACCTTTCAGACATAATCCCTCTTCTTCTGCCCATTACTACCATCTCCTTTCACCACCGCGGTGTCCTTAGTATTTTTGAAAAAAGAGATTTTCATGTGCACCTTATTTATCCTGTCTTTTTTTAAGCCTGTTTTCGTAAAGATTGTTGTTAAAACCCTAAAGCCGATTTTAACATGACGTAATATAAGGCCATTTTGCTGGTCGGTATTAAGTTTTGCATGCTCTTTTCTCACAAAAGAGGCAAGTGTGCGAAAAAAAACAGGTCATTCAATCCTATTTTGCAGTCAATAGCAACAAAGTTTGAGAAAAGGGCCTTGCAATCAATAGCAACAAAGTTTGAGAAAAGAGCCTTTTTTAAAAAAGGCAAAATAAAAAGCAGCTAACCCGAAAGTTGACTGCCTGTACTGCATTGAGCCAAAAATCAGCTCAATGCTATTGATCCTGTTGTATCTTCAAAGAAGGTAATTTCCACTGTTTCAGTTAGAACATCTGCGTAGCTGTACGAAACACGTTCAAAAGCATTTTCATCCTGGTCAAGCTCGATGACGAAAACAGAAGGATAAGTTTCCGCTAACACGCCAGAACGTTCAATCGTCTTTCTCCGTCCTCCGTTGGCCTTTAGCATGAGTCTTTTTCCTAAGTTTGAATCAAGCGCTTTTTTGATATCCGATAATGTTTTTGGCATTCGGTCCACCTCACTGTGTAAAGTATAACACGCTGACACTATTTAGTCAAACAAAAACATAAATTATAACAGTACTTAAATTTAAAAGTCAATATATTTCGGACTTCTTTTTCTTCTAAATTTCAACAATTTTAGCGTAGCCTTTAATGCGATAAAATATGTACCAAAATAATAAAAAACGCCGGACGTGTTTTCTTCAGTCCGACGATTTTTTTTTATATGGCATTCCTGTCCTTAATACCCCCTTTGTTTCGATGCCGCCCAGACCCTTATCACCAGTCAAGGTATTGCGAAGTACATCCCACACATTAATGCGCTCCATGAACGGTGTGAAGCTGATTTTAGCGACGATATAAACCGGATCAAGCGCATGGATATTAACTCTTGAAGGGGAACTTGCAAAATTGGCACCAGCATGTATCAACGACTCAAAATGAGACTGGCAAGCGCCAGCGAATATGACCAGCTGGTCCAAATGAGGAACTTTCTTTCGAGCCTCTCTTACTGTCCGAACAAAATGCTTGGAGTGTCGATAAGCGTTGATATCATCCATAGATCCTTTAGACTTTGAATAGGCATCATGCCCGGTGATGACCAGAATATCAGGTCTATAATAATCAATCAGCATTCCGACTTTGTCCGGCATTTCTTTTTCATTGCAATGGAATCCATACACCGGGACCCCTACTTTCTCATAAAGAGTCAGGCACTTTTTTAAATAATTCGGATCTCCATCAACGTGGAGCACCTTCCCAGGCATCTGAAAGTAGTTGTAAGACTTGCTGTAGCCCTCGGTTGCCTCATACTCCTGCTTTTGCTGTAATAGATCAACATCCTGCCTGAATAGCTTATATGACTGTTCTTCAAGTGAACGGAATTCCTTTGTCAGCCTCATGCGCATACTCGGATCGATTTTAATTAGATCTTCATAGGGCGCATCCGCAATTAACCGGAAATCCTCACCATATAATATCGCGATTTTTTTGCCATGTTTCTCTCTGATATCGATAACCCGGAACATAATATCGCATTGATGCGAAACCCTGCCGACGATATCCATGAGGTTAATATTCATCATCCTCACTCCAATTGCCCCGCACACAGGCTGCGCTAAGTGGTATTCTTTCATAAAATATGCAAATACCTATAGACATGTGCTTTCTGGACGGAGTGGATCATTCGGGAAGGATATTCCTGAGTTCGGCTAATATATTCCTGAATCGCAGAGCTTTTTTCCTAAAAAAATAGATTATATTCCTCAATTTCGGGTTTTATTCCGAACATCAAAAAAAGCCCGAAATCTCCGGACTTTAGTGAAAATATGGATACAGCGCATTGCTCAATTGTGCGAATTCTTCTATCGACAGAGTTTCTCCCCTGCGTGACTCTTGCACTCCTGCCTGCTGGAGCGCTGCTTGTATACTTTCTTTCTTCTCCTTGCCATTCGGCAGCTGGCTGGTCAAGTTATTCAGGATGGTTTTACGGCGCTGGGCAAAACTTGATCTGGTAACATGGAAAAAGAACTTTTCGTCCTTCACCTTCACAGGCGGTTCATCATGTAATGTTAATCTTATGACCGCTGAGTCTACGTTAGGCTGTGGCATAAAGACCGTTTTCGGAACAATCATCACTGTTTCAGCCTTCGTATAATACTGGACGGCAATGGAAAGTGAACCATATTCCTTCGTTCCAGGCTTGGCCGAAATCCTGTCGCCCACTTCCTTTTGAAGCATACAGACGATGCCCCTGATCGGCAGCCTTTCCTCAAGCAGCTTCATCAGGATAGGTGTTGTCACGTAATATGGCAGGTTGGCCACGACCATAACGTCGCTTTGTTCCTCAAATTCCTCTTGCATCACTGCTCGGACATCTGCTTTAAGTACATCACTATGAATGACTTTTACGTTTGGATAAGGAGATAGTGTATCCTCCAAAATCGGCAGCAAACGCTGGTCGATTTCAAAAGCAACCACCTTTTCAGCTCTTTTCGCCAGCTGTTCTGTCAATGCGCCGATTCCAGGACCGATTTCGATTGTGCCGCTATGGTCGGTTAATTCCGCATGATCGACGATGCGGTTCAGGATATTCGTATCGATCAAAAAGTTCTGTCCCAGGCTCTTTTTAAATGAAAAGCCGTATTTATCAAGTATTTCCTTCGTTCTCATCGGGGTGGCGATATCTTTATGCATTTTGTTCCTCCTTAAGGATTTCTGCCAGCGCATCGGCGAAATCCTGTCTTTTTACCTGAAACATCATCAGGCGCTTGTGCAGCTGCTTGCCATTTGTATATCCGATCTTCAGAAGCCTGCCGAGCTTTTCACGCCTCTCCCTGGAACCAGGACCGCCAATCAGACCCGCAACAATCAAGTCCTCCTGGGTAATCTCTTCGACTGCCTCTGCATCCATTACCTGAGCATCCTTCAGGGCTTCGCGGATCACCTCAGGAGAAGCATGTTCAACACCAAGTCCTCTCCCGGATTTTGGCTTAGCCAATTCCTTTGGGATAAATGCGTGCTTGCACCCTGCAACCTGCTCTGAAATGGTCTTGCGGATCTTTTCGCCCGGATAATCAGGATCGGTAAAAACAATCACACCCCGCTTTTCATGCGCATTCCGGATTCGTTCAATCGTTTCGGCATTGATCGCCGATCCATTCGTTTCGATTGTATCCGCGTCAACAGCACGCCTGATCGCCGTCGTATCATCCTTGCCCTCAACTACTATGATTTCTTTTATTTTCATGATTCCTCCGTACTCGAACTCATTCATCTTCAAATGGATATGATTTTTCTTTATAGTCTAGGCTCTGTTAAACACGGCTGTTGATTTTCGTTCCAGGCGCTTCGCTTTCCGCGGGAAGTCGGGGAGCCTCCTCGGCGCTTTATGCGCCTGCGGGGTCTCCCCATGACTTTCTCATCCCCCAGGAGTCTACGCGCCTTCCACTACAATCAACAGGATGTAATAATCAACATTTAGCATTAACAGAGCCAAAATTAAAAAAGAAATAAATTTTCTTTGAAATAAATGAAACATTTTTGAAATATAATCGTCTATATAGGTGTAAAGTTTTTAAGCGATTACGCTTTTCTTATTATACCTTAAACGTAAAATGAAAAAACAAAAATGCAGAGGAAGAATCCCCTGCATTCATAATTAATTCAGGATTTTGATTTTGACGGTTTTACGGCCCCAACGGTATGCATCTGCTTTTGACGCGAAAAAGACATCGATTTTATTGCCTTTGATAGCTGAGCCTTTATCGGCAGCTATTGCATAGCCATAGCCCTCTACATAAACTTTGGTACCTAAAGGAATAACTCTTGGATCTACTGCAATGACCTTGATGTTAGGGTTTGCCCTCAGGTTGATCCCTGTAGCCGTGTAGCCGGAGCAGCCGTTACAGTTTGCAGTGTACGCTGTGGAAGTAACATAAAACTCCTTGCCTGCCGGTTCACTTGAGCCGCGGGAAACTTGAGCTACGATGACCTTCGTTCCCATTGCCACGACTTTATCCTGTTTCTCTTTCAGTTTCTTTTCACTGACCAGTTTTCTTGATACTTCCTTGCCATTTTCAAGGATGACTTCATACTCCTTGGAAAGCAAGCCTTCCTGGCCTTCTGTTACGACTTTCTGTTTCCCTTTTTCCAGTTTGCTGTCATTTTTCGTAACGACTGCATAGCTAATTGGTTCTTCCACTACATCGGTGACTTTTTCAACTCGAATAACATTAATCACGGCATCTTTTGTGACTGTCTGCTTTAAAGCAGGCTCAACACGGTCCATTTCGTTCAGTGTGATTCCTTGCTGTGATAAAAAGTCAGCGACCGTAGTCGAAGTCGACCATACATCTCGCTCTTTTCCGCCAACTACAATCTTAAGCGGGAAAGCTCTCTGAATGGCAATCTTCAAATCTTGCTTTAACTTAGCGTCTGGGTTTAGGTTTAATTTGTCGTGTTCATTTATGACGATATTCTGTTCTTTCAGGAAGCCCTCAACCGTATCAGCTGCTGTCCAATACGTTTTCTTTTCCTGATCTTGAATTAGCTCTACCTGTTTTGCCGGCTTCCACACAATCGAAAGGTTGTTCTTCACCTCTGTGTTTGCCGCCAGTGATAAATAATCCTCTGAGCGTAGTGAGATTTTGAGATCATTAAATAGATCTTGGATAGTATTTGCATGTGTTTTAATGACTCTTTCTTCGCCATCCAGCGTCAATGCAACTGTCTTTTTGGTCCCTTCATACATGAAGAACCCAAGAGCAGCAGCAAAAACTAGGAAACTAGCAGAAAAAATCACCAGTTTCTTTTTACTCAAAGTCTTGGAAAACAGGTTTTTCATACTATTAATCACGATGAAAAACGCCTCCTCTTCTCGGAGTGATTATAAAGATATTGTTGCCGACTTGTCAACCCAGACACCCTTGCCCAAACGTAGTCCCTATTATGCAAGATGCTCCATAAAAAGAAAAGCAAGAGTTATCGACACGGTTATCCTATGTCGCCAGTGAGACATGTAGAACTTTTTAGAAACAGAAAAAGTTTGGACAACCTTGTTGAAAAATCGACAACATTCTTTATCACTTTATGCCGAATAATTTTTTTGCATTTTTGGCTGTTTCGCCTGCAACTTCTTCGAGTGTTAACCCTTTCAGTTCTGCAATTTGTTCGGCCACCAATTTTACATACGCTGGTTCATTTCTTTTTCCGCGATATGGATGGGGCGTCAGGTAAGGGCAATCTGTTTCGACCAACAGTCGATCCATTGGAATCGATTCTGCCACTTCTTTCGGTTTCTTCGCGTTTTTGAATGTAACCGGTCCGCCAAGCGAAATATAGAAGTTCATATCGATACATTCTAGCGCGGTTTCCACACTGCCGCTATAGCAATGCATGATTCCGCCTACTTCCCCGGCGTTCTCTTCCTTTAAAATTTCAACTATGTCTGCTGTTGCATCACGATTATGTATGATAATAGGAAGATTCACTTCTTTTGCCAGCCTGATTTGTTTGCGGAAGACCTCTTTCTGGATGTCCTTTGGTGACTTGTCCCAATAATAATCAAGGCCCATTTCCCCGAGTGCGACTACTTTCGGATGGCTGGCCAGTTCTCTAAGCCAGTCCAGATGCTCTTGCGTCATATCAATCGCATCGACTGGATGCCAGCCTACACTTGCATAGATAAAATCATAGCCTTCAGCAAGTTCTATCGCTTTCTTGATCGTCGCCTCATCGAACCCGACAACAACCATGTTCGTCACACCCTCAGCAAGCGCCCGGTCAATAACCTCCTGGAGATCATCATTGAATTGTTCTGCATTTAAGTGTACATGTGTATCAAAAAGCATGTTAAAACTCCTTTGCAGCATTGCCCTGCAGTTTCATTCTAGTGATTCCTGACATTAAGTAGAATAGAATCACTGTGGTGTTCTTATTATTGTGATAAAGTTGTGTCGATATCATAACTTTTTTTCAATGTCCAGGTCAAATTTTTGAATTCGGTTTCATAAAAACCCGACAAGTGTCGGGAATGCTTGCGTTATTAAAAGCGCTTGTCAGGGCTGAGCAAGGGCGCTCGCGCTTTGCTTGCTATCTGACTCTCTTACTATCATAAATCACTCTTTTAAAAAAATTGCCTTTTTAACACAAAAAACCTGAAAATGTTACACATGAAACATTTTCAGGTCTAAATGGTTTTATTTTACTTTCGCACCTACTGACAGTGAGTCATCCACTGTTGCTAATGACATGACACCATCCTTTTCACCTGCAAGGATCATTCCCTCAGAAAGCTCCCCGCGAAGTTTGACCGGCTTCAGGTTTGTCACGCAGATTACCTTTTTACCGACAAGGTCTTCCGGTTTATAATATTTCGCTATGCCGGAAACAACCTGGCGCTTTTCATAACCAAGATCCAGTTGAAGCTTCAGCAGTTTATCCGCCTTTTTAACAGGCTCCGCATGAACCACCTTTGCTACCCGAAGCTCAACCTTCATGAAGTCATCAATGGTGATTTCATCCTGAGGTTCCGGTTTCTCTTCTTCAACAGGCGCCGCGGCAGGAGCAGAACCCTGCATTTTTTCCTTGATGAATTCCACTTCATCCTTCAATTCAAGGCGAGGGAAAATCGGTTCACCCTGAACGACCTTCGTTCCTGCTGGAATCTGGCCAAATTCCTCCAGGCTTTCCCAAGATTGAAGCGTTTCAGTGGCGACATTCAGCTGGGCGAAGATTTTATCCGGAGTCCTTGTCAGGAATGGCTTCAATAGTACAGCCACTCTTCTCAATGACTCAGCAAGGTGGACCATTACATCAGAAAGTTCAGCCTTCTTTTCTTCATCCTTCGCCAGTACCCAAGGCTGTGTTTCATCGATGAATTTATTGCAGCGGCTGATCAATTGCCATATGGAAGTAAGCGCCACGGAAAACTCCATTTTTTCCATAGCTTCTTCATACTTCTGGACTGTTACCTTATTCACTTCAAGCAGCTGTTTCTCAAATTCTCCTTCAGAGCCATTGTAGGAAGGAATCTCGCCGTCAAAATACTTATTGATCATCGCAACTGTTCTGTTCAACAGGTTTCCAAGGTCATTCGCAAGGTCAAAGTTGATCCTTTCGACAAAGCCTTCAGGCGTGAACACTCCATCAGAACCAAATGGAACTTCTCGAAGCAGATAGTAGCGAAGCGCATCAAGACCGTAGCGGTCAATCAGTGTCACTGGGTCGACTACATTCCCCTTGGATTTCGACATTTTTCCATCCTTCATCAAAAGCCAGCCATGGGCAAAAACCTTTTTAGGAAGCGGCAGGTCAAGCGCCATCAGCATGATTGGCCAGTAAATGGTATGGAAACGGACAATTTCCTTGCCGACCAGGTGGACATCTGCCGGCCAGTAATTCAAGTACTTGGAGTCATCATCTGTTCCATAGCCAAGAGCTGTGATATAGTTTGACAACGCATCAATCCACACATAAATGACATGCTTCGCGTCGCCAGGGACCTTCACACCCCAATCAAACGTTGTCCGTGAAACGGCCAAATCTTCAAGTCCGGGTTTAATGAAGTTATTAATCATTTCATTTTTACGGGATTCCGGCTGGATGAAGTCAGGATTCTCTTCATAATATTTCAGCAGCCTGTCTGCGTATTTGCTCATTTTGAAGAAATACGATTCTTCTTTTACCTTTTCGACAGAACGGCCGCAATCCGGGCAGTTTCCATCTTCAAGCTGTCTGTCTGTATAGAAGGATTCGCAAGGAGTGCAGTACCAGCCTTCGTATTGATCGAGGTAGATATCCCCTTGCTCCAGAAGCTGAGCGAAAATCTTTTCGACAATCTGCTTGTGACGATCCTGGGTCGTACGGATAAAATCATTGTAGGAAATATCCAGCTTGCCCCAGAGCTCCTGGATCCCTTCGACGATTTCATCGACATATTGCTGCGGAGTGATGCCTTTTGCCTCGGCATTGCGCTGGATTTTTTGACCGTGCTCATCCGTACCTGTCAAATACATGACATCATAGCCGCGCAGTCTTTTATAGCGCGCCATTGCATCGCCTGCTACTGTCGTATAAGCATGGCCAATATGTAAATTGCCGCTAGGATAATAAATCGGGGTTGTAAGATAAAAGGTTTTCAATTTCTCTTCCATGAAGATCCTCCTTAACTAAAACTGCTAGTTCATTCTAATAGTAGTTATTATACCAGTTTATGCACCGGGATTCCTAACACTTTAAAACCCAAAACTATGAGCCATTATCCAGGGTTAAGATATTCTTATTTTATCAAATGGTAAAAACAGAATTTCCTGAAAAAGTTCCGCTACGGACATTCTCTCTATAGAGCTTACGAACTTTGTCAGTAGAGATTCATTATGGGCTATGCCCCTAATATATTTTTATAAAAAAAGCCCCGCCTCAGTTCGTTGGCATGAGCTTTAGTGTCCTGAAAGGTTGATATTCTGCATAATAAAATCATAACCAAATCCACAAATAGAATATACCTGTTACTAAAATAATATACAATCCATCTAGGGTTTGTCGAAATTGTGACATTTTGTCGAATGATATTGTAGAATTTTGTCGAATTATGCGTCGAATACTATTACCTCAATAATATTTTTTCATTATCCTCAATTCGAGATAACCGCACCATTCCTTATTCCTTATTACCTTTCTCATCCATAACCCTTGATATGAAAAGGTTTTCGTTCTGTGTAAAAATTTACTAATAGAAGAAAAATAAAATAATTGACGGTTATTGGAATCCTTGGTATTATAAAACCAATAAGAGAAAAATGTCGAAAAATGACGAACTTAATAGATGGGGAAAATGAGAGGAGATTAAAAAAATGAAATCTACTGGAATTGTTCGTAAAGTTGATGAGCTTGGCCGTGTGGTAATTCCAATCGAACTTAGAAGGACTCTTGGCATCGCAGAAAAGGATGCTTTGGAGATTTATGTTGATGATGACCGCATCATCCTTAAGAAGTACAAGCCTAACATGACTTGCCACATCACTGGTGAAGTTTCTGACAATAACATCACATTGGCAGGCGGCAAGCTGATCCTTAGCCGTGAAGGTGCTGAACAGCTTCTTCAAGAAATCCAGGGAAGCTTCGAGCCTGTAAAAGCATAAATCTAATACTCAAGGCCGTGGATGAATCCACGGCCTTTTTTATATGTGCTGTTTCCGCACTATTCTTTAATATGATACGCCTGGTAAACCTCTCTCTTTTGCATACCTCTATCTTTTGCTGCTTGCTTGATTGCTTCCTTAGAGTTCATTTGTTCTTTGGCAATATAATGTTCAACATGTTCTTCAATGCTTAATCTTTCCCACCATTGGTTTTCTTCTTCGGAAATTGAATCAGGAGATGCCCCTTCGATGATCAATACAAATTCCCCGCGGACTTCTTCTTCCTCTGCCCATGCCAATGCTTCAGCAACTGTTCCCCTTAGGAACTCCTCGTATTTCTTCGTCAGTTCACGACAAAGGACCATTTTCCGATCGCCTAGTCCCTCAAGCATCAAGGACAGCGTTTCCTTCAAACGATGGGGGGATTCATAGAGAACGATGGTTGCCGTCTGCTTTGCCAGCAGCTCAAGTTCCTTTTTCTTATCCTTTTTGCCCCTTTGGAGAAACCCATAATAGTAGAATGGCTGAGGAAGAATGCCAGAGGCAATCAAAGCTGTCAAAGCCGCGTTCGCCCCTGGTAACGGTACGACAGTCAGTCCCTCGGCGATCGCCTCGACCACCAGCTCCGTGCCTGGATCAGAGATAGTTGGCATTCCCGCATCACTGACAAGTGCGACTTTTGCTCCCTCTTTGATCCTTTCAATCAATTTAAATCCGCTGCTTTCCTTATTATGTTCATGATAGCTGGTAACGGGCGTTTCAATCTCAAAATAATTACATAGCTTTTTCGTATTCCTCGTATCCTCCGCCGCAATCCAATCGGCTTCCTTCATGATCCTGATCGCCCTGAATGTCATGTCTTCAAGGTTCCCGATAGGAGTCGGTACGAGGTAAAGAATCCCTTTTTCATATTCCCGTTCAAAGCTTTTCTGCCGTTGCATGTAAATCACCCGTTTCTCTGTACTTATTTGCTTCCATATAACATTTCTTTGATCACCGGGGTATACTCATTATTTTCATCATATACCGTCAATGGCTCAAGAATTTTAAGGTCAGGACTTCCATCCTTGATTGCCTCTACCAAAAGCGTATTCGCTTCCTTCCCGGCCTTAGGATAAACAAACTGGATCCGCTTAGGCTCAAGCCGGTATTTCCTCATCATTTCGATGATATCGATCAATCTGCCAGGACGGTGGACAAAGGCAACCTTACCGCCCTGCTTCACAAGCTGGCTTGATGATTTAATCGCATCCTCGAGTGTGCAGAGGATCTCATGACGCGCAATCGCAAGGTGTTCATTCATATTTATTTCTTCCTTTGAAGGTGTAAGGAAATAAGGAGGATTGCATGTTACGACATCATACTTCTCGTAGCCGAGCTCTTTAGCCGCATCCTTGAGATCACCATGAATCATATGTAACCGATCGTCTAGATTATTATATTCAATACTGCGGACTGCCATATCGTACAACCGCTCCTGGATCTCCACCCCGGTAATTGTCCCCTTTGTCCTTGCGCTTAAAAACAATGGAATTACCCCATTGCCGCTGCACAGGTCGACAATCTTGCCTTTTTGGATTGGCACCCAGACAAACCTTGCAAGCAAAACAGCGTCCAATGAAAACGAAAATACATTCGGGCTCTGGATAATCCTTAAATCCTCTGCCAGCAAATAATCCAATCGTTCATCTTCCCGTAAATTAACCATTATAGATAGTTCCTCCATACATATATGTTCAATGGCTGTGAACCTGTGAACTGCTAATTAAAAATTGATTGTTGCTTTTCGAGTATATATAGGTATTAGCATTCTTAGGGGTTTTGGGCTCCTTTCGAAGATGCCAAATCGAACATGTGTTAAATAGTGTGTAAATGCTTATAACTTTACGAAAGAGCATTATAAAAATAGCCTTCCCAATTAAGGAAGGCTGCCAATTATTTTTTATTAAGAAAGGATAGGCAGAATAAGCAATCCTCTTTGCGGGGGCTTCCGAAATGCAGGTTGCAGATATGGAAGCCTTCCTGATACAGGCGGGCAAGGTTATCGTAGCCTTCACCGATGTCGACCACATTTTTATCACCCTGTGCCTGATTGCTGTTTCCCTTACCGCTCTTCTTAATGGTTGGATCTTTTTTACCAATGGTTTGATCCAGACGGCGTCTTATATGCTCATTTTCCAGCTTTAATGCATTGTTCTCTTCCAGAACCTCTGCCAAATGCTGTTTTAACTCACCAAGCTGACGGTATAAATCACCAATCTGCGATTCCATATTACTTACTGAGTCAAAGATATCTTTTTTATCCACCTGTTCCACCTCATTAATCTGTGGATGATTGCAACGATACAGCTCCTGCTTCCTGTATTTCCTCAAGTGTATATTCCAGCACGCGTTCCTGGCCAGGTATATCGACTTGCATGACTCGTTCCAGGATGTTCAACCCCACAACCTTTCCTGTACCATCAGGTGTAACAATCATTTCACCCAGATCAGGCAGCTGCTCTTTCGCTGTTTCATATTGGTCGTTCTCATATTTCAAACAGCACATGAGCCTGCCGCAAAGGCCGGAAATCTTTGTTGGGTTAAGCGAGAGGTTTTGATCCTTGGCCATCTTGATTGAAACTGGATCAAAGTCCCCCAGGAACGTGGAGCAG
Organism: Bacillus sp. ISL-39; assembly: GCF_018613295.1. Lineage (NCBI taxonomy): Bacteria > Bacillati > Bacillota > Bacilli > Caryophanales > Bacillaceae > Bacillus > Bacillus sp. ISL-39. The sequence continues at coordinate 6,321 of NZ_JAGGQM010000003.1, read as the reverse complement.
CAAAGCATTCTGCCGCATGGTCCTATCCCGCCAAGCATTTTCGCTTCATCCCTTACGCCAATCTGGCGCAGTTCAATCCTTGTCCGGAAAATCGAGGCCAAATCCTTGACCAGTTCCCGGAAATCGACGCGGCCGTCAGCCGTGAAGTAGAAAATGACTTTATTGCGGTCAAATGTATATTCAACATCAACCAGTTTCATATCCAGTTGATGCTCACTCACTTTTTCACTGCAAACATCGTACGCTTCCTTTGCAGCTGTTTTGTTCTCCTCGACAATAAGGCGATCCTTCTGATCTGCAATTCTGACTACCTTTTTCAGAGGCAGGACTACATCCTTTTCGCCGACCTGTTTACGGGGAGTTACGACTCTTCCGTACTCAACGCCCCTTACAGTTTCGACAATGACGAATTCGTCCTTTTGAATTGAGAGATCGCCGGGATCAAAATAATAAATCTTTCCCGCTTTCTTGAAGCGGACACCTACTACATCATACAAGTGTAGATCCCTCCTGCAATTTTAACACCAGCTCTTCCATGAGCAGCTGGGGATTCATATTGGCATGCAGCTTCCTCTTCGCCTCCAGAATGGCTGCCATTTGTTCGGTAAGACGCCGTCCGGATGTCTGTAATGCAAATTGTTCTAAACGTGAGCTTTCGTTTAGATATACAACCTGGTCTTTCTTGCCAAGCTGAATGTATAGTAAATCCTTAAAAATAAGAAGTAATAAATCCAAACCACGATCGATTTGTTCTTTCTCTTTGAAGTGCATAAACCAGTTCTCTTGAAGCGCGACCATAGCTTCAAGGGAATTCTTTTTCAGCACTTCATATAATTTTAACACTATTTTTTGTGCTTGTGCAAACCAATCATCATGACTTATCTCTAAAGCTTCTTCCAAATTATTGGTTAGCTGTGCCAACAGAGGTGCCAGTTGCGGTTGTATCCCATTGGCAATCAGTTGTTCTGCCATATTTTTAGGAGATAACGGCGTGAAATTGATCAACTGGCATCTCGATAAAATAGTCGGCAGCATTTGCTGGGCCTGCTCGGTGATCAACACGGCAACAGTTCCCGCATGCGGCTCCTCAAGGAATTTCAGCAAACTGTTTGCCGCATTTGTCGTCATCCGATCAGCATGGACAATGGTGTATAGCTTATTCTTTGACTCTACCCCTGTTTTTGAAAACTCCTCCTGCAGCTGCTGGATTTGCCCTTTCTTTATCGACAGGCCATCGGGCTCGACAAGATGGATATCCGGATGGTTGCCATGGTTGATCCTTTTGCAGTTCAAGCAGCTTTCACAAGGTTTATAGCCATCAACAGGCTCCCGGCAATTGATGCTCTTGGCAAGAAGAATACTAATCTCCTTTTTGCCGGTGCCCCTCATTCCTTCAAATAAATACGCATGGGCTATTCGATTTTTCAGGATGCTGTTTTTAATCATTTTCAAAACATTCGGCTGAAGTCTCTCCAGCTCGTCCCACGTCTTTGCCAATGCGATCACTCACTTACGTATATAAATTGATCAACAGACCTTTGATTTCCCCTACTTTGCCAAGGATATCTTTATTATCCATCAACTCTTCTGTCAACTCGACGAGCTTTTCATCAATAGTCTCTACAAGTTTCAATGACCTGCCTTCGCCATATTCATTCCAGCTATGCGAGTGCTTTAGCTCCATTTCAAAGCTGACCGCTTCTTTTACGAATTGCTTAACCGTGGCTTGAATTTGGCCAGGTCCTTGAACGTCCTAAACCGCGCAAGCCTTTCACCCGCAGACTCGACTTCCTTCATTAATTGCTGCATCTGTCCGAACTGCAATTTATGTTCTTGTTTTACCACCATTTCATTGAACCTGATTCCGCCTCCAGGCTGTTGTTTTTGATCCTGTCGGACTTTATCTATGTTAAGGCGCATATCCTGATTAATCTTCATCTCTTGCTAACCTCCGGGTATTTCCCGTTAAAATTGATGAAACTGCTCAACAGGCAATACGAATACAGTCGCTCCGCCAACCTCTACTTCCACAGGGTAAGGAACATATGAATCTGCATTCCCTCCCATTGGGGAAACAGGTGCTACCAGCTGATCACGCGACTTACAGTTATCCCTTATGACCTCCAATGCCTTATCTACCCTGATGTCTTCTGTACCTATGATAAAAGTGGTATTTCCGGACTTCAGGAATCCACCCGTACTGGCCATTTTTGTTGCGCGGAAATTATGGTCTACTAATGCATTGGATAGACGATTGCTATCCTGGTCCTGGACCACAGCTAATATTAACTTCATTCATTATCCCCCTAGACTTTTTTATAGACTTGCTACACACGGCGCAAGCTCAACGAAAAGATTTCACTCCGTAACTTTTGTATTATCATTATAACAGGATTCATGGGTCAAGACATGATTTAAACGTGAAATCCCATTGGCTTCCAGTTGATACCATTCGCTAAAATAAGCCTTTATTCGCCAATCTAAATAAAAACAAGCCTCAGGTTGATCAAGACTTGTTTGGAAAAAATGTATTTATGAGCGTTTTAATTTCAGCTTCTGCTTGTCCATATACTGTATCGAGTTCCTTAGAAGCATCCACTTTAACAATTCGTTTTGGGAACATCTCAGCCAGGATTAAATAGCCTTCTCTCACCTTTTGGTGGAAGTCGAGCTTTTCCAGGTCCAGTCGATTGACTTCACGGCCTTTGTTTTTATTGATTCTTTCCAGCCCAATCTCCGGTGCGACATCAAAGTATAGAGTCATCGCCGGCATCATATTTTCAATCGCAAATTCGTTGATGGAGTATACTTCATTAATACCTAAACCTCGAGCATGCCCTTGGTACGCAAGAGAACTATCAACAAAACGATCACATAGGACAATTTTTCCTTCTTCGAGAGCAGGCTTCACCTTCTCTGCAAGATGCTGCCTTCTCGCCGCGGCATATAGAAGTGCTTCTGTTCGCGGGTCCATTGCAGTATTTTCCGGATCCAGGATCACTTCCCTGATTTGTTCAGCAATATCGATGCCTCCAGGCTCACGAGTAGCCACCACGGCGTATCCTTCTTTTTCAAGGTTTTGAGCAAGCATCTGAAGGATTGTCGTCTTTCCAGAACCATCCGGACCTTCAATCGTAATAAATATTCCTTTTTCCACTTTTAAAGCCCCCAACTCTTAAACACTTTTATTTTACCAGCATGCAAAGATTCTCCGCCCTGGATTTTTGCTTGTTTTGCTTTTAAGAAAAAGATTGTTTCAATATCGGCTTCCGTCACAACTTCACCAGGGAGACAAAGTGGTATTCCTGGCGGATAAGGAATGATTTGTTCCGCACAGACCTTGCCTGCGGAATCCTGTAACAGGACGTATTCTGTCTGCTGATTCTCCATCTCTTTATAGCTGACTTCCAAAGTTGAAATACTTTTTTGGATGACTTTTGACTCAGGTTTATTTTTCTCATCCGGAATGGTGCTTACTACCTCAGCAATCTTTTCAGCAGCTTCCAGCAAGCGATGCTCCATGCCATGCTTCAGCAATGGAAGAACGAGCAGCACATTATAAGGGTCAGCCATTTCCGTATAAATCCCTTTCGATTCAAGCCTGGATTGCAGCTCGAAACCAGACCAGGATTGAATGGTCAGCTTTAATGGATCAGCCCCTGGCAAAACCCGAATGGATGCCAATTTCTCTAGTTTTTCTTTGAATTCCTGCAGTTCTGTTTTCAAATATGACAAGTCTTCCTGTTTATAAGTACCCAGGAAGCTCCGTGCCAAATCGAGGGATGCCATCAGCGGATAGGAAGGGCTGCTTGACTGTAGGGCCTGTAAATAGAACTTTAGCTTACTGAGTGATACCGAGTTCGACTGATAATGGAGAAAGGCTCCCATTGTCATCGCCGGCAATGTTTTATGAGCAGACTGTACGACAATATCGGCCCCAAGTTCAACGGCAGACTCCGGAAAATAATCCCCTGCGATAAAATGTACACCATGAGCCTCATCCACCAATACAGGAATGCTATGCTCATGAGCCAAATCTATAATGCTTTTGAGATCATAAGTCAGTCCGTAATAATTTGGGTAGGTTAAAATAAGTGCCTTTGCATCCGGATACTGGCTAATGGCTGATTTGACACCATCAATACTTAACCCGGCAGCCACTCCGAACTCTTCGTTGTACTCCGGGCTTATGAATACTGGTTTTGCTTTTGCGAGTCTTATAGCATTCATAATGGATTTATGGGAATTACGCTGGACAAGCACCAAATCATCTTCATTGATTGCCGCCATGATCATCGCAAGATTCCCGACAGTTGATCCATTTATTAAAAAAAAGCTTTTTTTTGTTTTATATAAATCGCTAAGTAAAACCTCAGCTTCGAAAATAACTCCCTCGGGCGAATGAAGGTCATCCAATCCTGTTATTTCGGTTGCATCCAATTTCAAAATCTGCTGAAAGAAGATTTGGCCCTCTACGGAAAAAAAAGACCCATATTTGTGCCCCGGTACATGAAGCGATAGAGGGTTTCCATTTGAATGGTTAACCAATTGAGAGTACAAGGGTGTTTTGGATTGATCCATAATCTCACCTATATCTATAAATTCACACCTATCTATTCTAACACTGTTTTTCAGCAAAAAAAATAAAAGCTCGAAATGAGCTTTTAACTGTAAATGCCAGGCTTTGTTACTTTCCTTAGCTTTTCTACATAATATTTATATTTAGGATCACTCGTATCTGTCTTGATCATGATGCTCTCACAGTCTGTGCATATAAAAGAAGTATACAGGTGTATGCCAGCACTTTTTTTCTGCTCGCAAATCACACACGTTTCCCCGATTTGATTCTTAGCTAAAAGCGAACCCAAATTCTCCACCTCCGTACACCTATTGTTGCCAGGAGCGTTTTTTTGTATACAATTTTTCGAATAATATTTTAGAAAGTTTAGTTGTTTTATATTTTATGATTGACATTCGGATTCCTTGTATGTCTTATAACAATTTAGGTTGGTTTATTATTTGAGAAGAAATGGTTGTTGATTTTTAGATGGTTTAGATCAGGGATTTAGGATTATATTACGATTGATGAAAGGTTTGTTTTGGTTGGGACAAATTTTCGGACTTTTCCTCCAAACCTGGCTGAAGTTGTATTAAGTTCAGACAACTTTGTGTGTTTTTCCTTCAAACCTGGCTGAAGTTGCATCAAGTTCAGACAACTTTTCGTGTTTTTCCTTCAAACCTGTCTGAAATTGGCTCAGGTTCTGACAACTTTTCGTTGTTTTCCCTTAAACCTGTCTGAAGTTAACTCAGGTTCAGACAACTTTGTGTGCTTTTCCACCAAACCTGTCTGAAGTTGCATCAAGTTCTGACAACTTTTCGTGTTTTTCCATCAAACCTGTCTGAAGTTGGCTCAAGTTCTGACAACTTTTCGTGTTTTTCCTTCAAACCTGTCTGAAGTTGCATCAAGTTCAGACAACTTTCCGTGTTTTTCCTTCAGACCTGTCTGAAGTTGCATCAAGTTCAGATAACTTTTCGTGTTTTTCCATCAAACCTGTCTGAAGTTGGCTCAAGTTCAGGCAACTTTTCGTTATCTTCCCTTAAACCTGTCTGAAGTTGGCTCAGGTTCTGACAACTTTTTGTGCTTTTCCTCCAAACCTGTCCGAAGTTGCATCAAGTTCGGACAACTTTTCGTGTTTTTCCTTCAGACCTGTCTGAAGTTGCATCAAGTTCTGACAACTTTTCGTGTTTTTCCATCAAACCTGTCTGAAGTTGGCTCAAGTTCTGACAACTTTTCGTGTTTTTCCTTCAAACCTGTCTGAAGTTGCATCAAGTTCAGACAACTTTCCGTGTTTTTCCTTCAGACCTGTCTGAAGTTGCATCAAGTTCAGATAACTTTTCGTTATTTTTCCTTAAACCTGTCTGAAGTTGCATCAAGTTCAGACAACTTTTCGTGTTTTTCCACCAAACCTGTCTGAAGTTGGCTCAAGTTCAGACAACTTTTCGTGTTTTTCCACCAAACCTGTCTGAAGTTGACTCAGGTTCAGACAACTTTTCGTTCATTACCTCCAAACTTGTCCGAAGTCAGGCCAAATATATTCAGTTACTGCCATATTTCACACATCATTTATAAATCAGCATACAAAAAAAGAACAGCCATTACAGCTGTTCTTTTGCGTGCCCGGCGGCGTCCTACTCTCACAGGGGGAAACCCCCAACTACCATCGGCGCTGAGAAGCTTAACTTCCGTGTTCGGTATGGGAACGGGTGTGACCTTCTCGCCATCGCCACCAGACTATTTGATTGAGGTTTTTGCACCCTCAA
>NZ_JAGGQM010000038.1:0-14266 GCF_018613295.1 Bacillus sp. ISL-39 | reverse complement strand
AACTTTAAAGGAAATCTTCCTGATTTTGTCCGAAGCCAGGGCTACTTCGGACAACTTTAAAGGAAATCTTCCTGATTTTGTCCGAAGCCAGGGCCACTTCGGACAACTTTGATAGAAATCTTCCTGGTTTTGTCCGAACATGGGGCTACTTCGGACAACTTCGGTAGAAATCTTCCTGGTTTTGTCCGAACCTGAGGCTACTTCGGACAACTATAAAGGAAATCTTCCTGGTTTTGTCCGAAGCCAGGGCTACTTCGGACAACTTTGTTGAAAATTATCAAGATTTTGTCCGGACTTGGGCTTAGCATAGCTTCATTTATAGTCACCATAATAAGACGTTCTATAAAAAGAAAAAAGTAAGGGATCGAATCCCTTACTGTCTGCTCAACCGTTCGATATCTGTCTCTACTTTGTAAACTCTTTTGTTTAACGCTTCTGTCTTATCATCAATATGCTCAACGATTTTATCCGTGTAAAATCCTAAACTATCAACAAGAATCTTTTTTCTAATTTTTCTTGTCCAATTTCCAGTCTGTTCTGGCCTTGTTTCAGGTCTTTGATATCCACTTCAAGTCTGTAAAGGCCTTGTTTCAAATCTTTGATATCGACTTCCAGCCCGTTCTGCCTTGTTTCAAATCTTTGATATTGACTTCCAGTACGTTCTGGCCTTGTTTTAGGTCATTCATACCTCCACGCATTTCTTGAATTTCATTTAAAATTTGCTTTAAAATTTCTTCCACAAATTTTCCCCCGTCAATTTCTTATAGACTTAATATACCATCCAAGAAACATTAAAATATAGAGAAACATCTACTGCTGTCTTTTAAATTGGTAAATTAATTTTTCTAATCTCGTTCTTGAGCATTCCTGATATCACTTATTAGTAAATCCACCAATGCTTCTTGGTAACCCGCCTTTTTCTTATCCCGTATCAATTCTATAATTTCATTCCAAATTGTTGGATTAACACCATTTAGTTTCAAAACGCGTTCTGATATGTCTTCTTCTGACATGCTTTTCTCATATGCATCAGCATCCATCTGCCACAATATTAGCTTTTCGTGATATCTTATCTTCAATCGATCCGCAATTAGTATTCCTTCAGGATCCAAGTCACCGGAATAAAATAATGTGTAACCTGCTTCTGCCAATTGATCAAGCAGCCTCCAACTTGCCGTCCGCAACTGTCCATGTGTACAGATGATCGGTGCATCGGGAACTGCGTCCATCACCGTGGAAGCAACACTGGAATTCTCCACGACCCATACCTTCCTGCCGGAAGCTGGGATAATCTTGTCGACCTTTGCCAATTCTTTCATCGGAACATTCAGGACTGTCTGTGTCTGAACGGCAGCTTGCCATACCGGATGAACCCCAGCCGGGCTGGAAGCAATCAATCCCTGGACAGTCACGAAATTCCACAAATCATCCCTCAACAGACCAAATTCCGCAAGTAAATCATTGATCTCTTCCGTGCTTTTAGGAAAAAGAAATTCATGTTCCTGAAAAGTCTTCTTATAGACTGCAAGAATATGAACTAATAATCTGCCGCCAGATTCAGAAACATCGAAAAAATGAGGATTACCGATTGTCCGCTGTGCAAAAAAAGGAAGACGTTCGAACTCCCCCTTGGCCGGCAGTGTCAAGAATGCTTTAGTCACATTATTTATCATTTCTAAAAGCAGCAATTCATTCTGCTTGTATAATGTCCAAATCCAGCGCGTATCCGGGCTCTTCTCCATCAACCAGTCGAGCCACCAACCTGCTTCCGGTATCTTCAGTCTTAAAGATTCCACAAAATCTTTTTCGAGCTTAAGGGCATTCTCTAATTCCTCTTTTTTCGATAAAAGAGGTTCCTGAAATACTTCTTCCAGCAGCTCCACCAGTGTGACTTCCGAATACCCTGTTTTAGCGAGTTCGTTTTCAAATTGAACAAGCCCAACACGACCTTTTTCGGTAAGTGTAGCAGCTGACAGCCCAAGGAAGCCGGCAATTGCATCGATCTCCGCTTCCTTGAAACCTTTCAAACTGACAAACCCGCCAACTCTGCCAAGAGAGCGATATTTCTCACTGAACAGGCTGAACAGCTTCATAAATCCCGGTTCTTCCAAAAATACTCGCAACCTGCTATTCATTGGTCACCAGTTCCTCCTGGGCTTCCTCAAACACCAGCGATTTCTGCTTTCCATCCCATTGATAGCGGATGACCGTCACAAAATCAGCATTCTTCGGACGGACCAGCTCGCAGATCGCCAGACTGGAAATAGTATCATAATCACCCCATAGCGCCTGGGAATTCATAATGTAATTGAAGCCAAGCTGCTCGACAACCTCGAACATATCACGGATATTATTATCATCTACCCCTGCAAATGCTTCATCAAGCGAGATAATATATGGAGCGAATTCTCCTGCTTCCTTATACCGTGAATAAGCAGCCGTGAATAAAGGAATATACATCGCCATCGCTTTTTCACCGCCGCTGAATTTGAAGAAAGAGTTGTTGGTCAGCTCTCGCTTCGGTTCATTCACCCGGCTGAACGACAGAACGAAGGTGAACCATTTGCGGTAATCCAGCACTTCCTTCAATACCTGATGGAGAGTGGAACCTTCATTGCGAAGCTGGATCAGCTCTTTAGCCTTGGCAATCCTTGACTGAAAGTGTTTCGTGATTCTCTGCAAGTCCTCTTCATTCATAAACTTGCTGTTTCGCTGTAAAAGCTGGACCAGATCTTTTGTATCCATTTCCAACTCTGATTCTGCGGTCAGCGGCTTCCAGGCAATCGAGAAGATCAACCCTGATGAATTATCACGATCCGCCATGATTTTATCCATCTCTTTCACCCACTGCTGGGCACGCTGAATCCTATTACGAAGGATAATGCCGACACTGTTCAGGATGATGTCCTCATAAAGTCTCCGATCTTGCTCATCCAGCCAGCCCTGCTGTTCCTCAAGCTCCGTCTTCAACTCAGCAGAAACATAATAGGGGGTGACGCGCTGTCCGCGGTATTCCATCTGGATCAGGCGTCGGCCTTTTAACTGGTGCCATTCATTCAAGAACGGTTCGTACTTTTCAGCATACCCGCCCGTAAACCATGCAGGTACTTCGTCATCTTCTGTATATTCAAACATACGGTACTCTGTCAGGTGTGCTTGTTCATTGAAAAAGACTTTCGTCAGCAGTTCCGATAATTTTGATCGCTCATGCTTAATTAAAATCGGCTCGAACTGATTCAATATCTCGTCGGCTCTAGTTGCCTCAATAGCGAAAAAGCCCCGTTTCCGCTCTGCTTCCACAATACTAGACCACTCTTCACCCATCCGTTTCCAAAACGATAAATCCATTTTGGCTTCTTCAAGCTTTTCCTTTACACGCTCCTGATCTGACTCCGCTTTTGGAAGGCCGCTCTTAATCCTATCAATCTCACTCTCTGCCTCTTGAAGCAATCGCTGAACTTGCCTGATCCTATTCCTGACTTCATCGATTCCTTTCAGCTGAAGCTGCTGATCAATTGATTCGATCGTCGCCTTGATTGTTCCAAGGTGACTTTCCTTCCTCCTCTGCTCACCCTTCAGCTCATCCAAATCCCCTTCAAGTTCGTCAATACGCTGCAAGTAAGTCTGTAGATGTGTTTTTGCAGATGATACTTTAACATCATTATTTTTCAGCTCATGTAAAAAATCAATATAGCTTTGTGCTGCAATCACCGCACTCCCGAGATCCTCAACCGTTAAGGGGATATTCAGCTGGACCCCTTTATCTCGTAAAATCCGTTTCACTTCCGTGTACTTGTCATACACACGTTTCCAATCTTCATCAATCCGGCTGAGCAATGCCCTTTCGTTTTCCAACTGATGCTGCTTCTTCACGATTTGGTCGTGAATGTCTAAAAGGATCTTGTCATCAGGCAAGTCTTTCTTCCATTTATCGATTGATTCGAGTTGTGTAATTAAATGCTGAAGCTCAAGCATGAGACCAGTAAGCTCTGCACTCAATTCCTGCAGCTTTTCAGTCCAGATGTGGATCAACTCCCGCTGATGCCTTTTACGGGATGACCTGCCGATAAATTTCGACGTTCCTTCAATAGGGGCATGGCCTCTCAGGCAGCCAATAGAATATGTCCCGTCAATGTCGATATGAAATCCAGTCCCATCATTCTCGAGCGGAATTGAACGCAGAACCTGGTCGACCAAATCTTCACTCAATGCGCTGTCTTCATCCAGGTCAGGCATCAGATAGTCGGCGAGCGTATAGCCGAGCAAACGTGCTTCTGGACTAAGCACTGCATCTTCCATTGGAGTAACCGACTGATCCGTTATCAAACTGTCGAGAATTCCTGTTCTTTTTAAAGCGGATTCAAGCCGTTCCCGCTGCTCATCTGTGACATGCTCCTGGAACTCTACCGCAGCATAGAAAGGCAAGAATGATACACGCTCAGCCTTTAGCTTCGCACGCTGACTTTCCGTGCCTGCTGACCTTTCCGGATCAAGCATCTTCTGGGTTTTAATCCGTTGCAGCTCCGCTTCTGCCTCACGGATTTCATACTGCTTCTGCTTGATTCGGTCCTTAGTCAGTGCCTCATCCTTCCGCACTTCTCCCTCGTAAGCATGAAGTGCACTATAAAGCTGGGAACGTACATCATCATAACGATTGCGCTCATACAGTCCCTGTAAGGCGCGGGCAATTCCCTGGCGCGGATCATTTGAATAGACGAGCTTTGGATGATTTTCCATCCATAAAAACACATTGCTTTCGAGCTTTTGGTGCTCCTCCTCGAACCACCCTTGATAATGGTCAAGATCTTTCTGCAAACCATCTATTTCTTTTTTCTTCTCTGATGACTGACGTTGAAGACGATTCTGGTCCTCACCCAGCCTTACTGCTTCCATGGCCAGTTTCTCAAGTTCCCCCAGCATAGCTCGGTGATCCTTCGCCTCTCTTTGCCAGACGGTAAAATCAAAGCCATGTGCCTTGCCTCGGCCATAATCGGAGGCATTCACCTCATGCTGTTGAAATGCAGAAGAATCAGCATCCAGTGCAAGCTCTCCCAGAAGCTCTCTTTCTTTTTCGCTATACTGGAAAAGCTCATCTTCAGCGGCTTGTTTCCTCTGATATTCATCACGAAGTTTTTTATGATAGTCGTCCCATCGTCTTTGAAAAGAGGCAATCTCATTAGAAACGGCAGCTGACTCCTCGACTTTCTCAGTCCTTTTCCGCTCCAGGGACCAGACCTCATGCTGCTGCAAGGAACTGCTTTCCTGCTCTGCGACCTGTTTTTGCTGTTGGTATGTTGAAAGCTCAACCCGGAGATTCTTAATTGTCTGCTCAAGTTGTTCCTGATGTGAAGTATACTCATTCACTTTCCCTTGTGCAGCCTTGCTCTTTAGCAGTGCCTTCTGCCACTGCTGTGCCCGCTCGGCTAAAATATATTTGTTATAGGTGTCATATGAAGACTCCAGCCTTGTGATTGATTCCGCTTCGCGGTGCAGTTGTTCCAATTGCTGCTGAGTCTGATCCATGCTCTCGATCGTATCCGATAGATGACGCAGCTCATCATCCGTCAATGGTGGCAATGCTGATTCGAGAATCTCATAGATGACTGTTGGCTTGAAGTCCTTCGATAGCTTCGGACTCCTCAGCTGAATCATCAGCTTTATCAAATCCTCATACGCATCAATGGACTGAAAGCCGAAAACATATTTGTTCACAAGCTCCATATATTCCCGTTGCGTGTGGACAACAAAGCCTCCCTGGCCAATTCGGTTTTCCAGTTCCTTAGCCGAAAGCGGGATTTTTTCACCCGTATGCATTTGAGCAAGTTGGAAATCATGCCCGATTCTCCGATTATCAGTGAGCAAAAAATACCATGATTTGATTCCTTTATTCCGCTTCGCCTGCATCCCGATACCTGTCGTAATATACTGCTCAGAACCCTTTTTTTTATATTCGATGAACAAATAACCTGTCCGCTCATCGCGGTTAACGACTTCCTTTTCCCCGAGCAGATAATCCTCCATCCTGCGCGCTTTCGATCCAAACGGATCAAGCCTGTCAGGAGATTTTTTGCCATCAAGCAGCACAGGCAAGAAGCTTTGCATCGTAACCGATTTTCCTGAACCATTCGATCCGCGCAACAAAAGTTTTCCCTGCTCAAAGTGGAAAACTTCTTCATCGTAGTACCAGAAGTTCAGTAAGCCGGCTCGGTTCATCATCCACCTTGAATTCTCCATTCATTCCACGCTCCCCTCAAAATCCGCCGGAAATGTCCCTGCCAGTACACCTAACAGCGGCTTTATTTTAATCAATGAACTCTCTCTTTCGACCTCAGCCATCATCCAATCTTTCATCGACTCAATTAATTCCGTTCGGATACTTCTGTTCGACTTTTCCCGGAAGTATTTAGACCAGCCTCGTTCAAATTGACTGCGAAGTTCAGCGATGACACCATCCATTTCACCTTCTGTCAGCACAATCTCGCCATTCTCTTTGGGGATGTACTTTTCAGGTTCATCATGAAGATGCTTGGAAAATTGGAGAATGAGATCGGAAGAAGCTTTCGCATCAGGATATAATTGCTGATATTGCCTGGATTCTGCCGTGGATAAAAAGGCAGTATTTTTATAGACATGCAATTTATATTCACTATGGTTTTCGATATCATCCGATAGCCTGTTGCGGAAATTCCGAATATACAAGAAGTCCGGATCCTGCTGATCTGCCCGATGCAGCCCAGGCGAAAAAAACAGCTTTCGGTAAACCCGTTTCCGCCGTTCGTCCTCCTGGTTCAGTTTCCAGTCTTCCCTCAAAAGCTCTCCCCAGTGTTTATAATTCGTAAAGTCATCAGGATAGGAGCGCATAAAATAACGGCTGTACACCGTTGCCTCATACAGCACTTCTTGTTCCTCATTATGGTCATATCGACTGATGTTACCATCGATGGTCCTGATTAACTTAAAATCAATCATTACCTTGATGGCTCGAATCAATGACTTCCGATGGATATATAGCGTCCAGTCAAGGTTAAAATCCGCTGGATAATCCGCCTGAATTTCCTGGCTCAGTTCAGATAAAAGGAATTGCTCATCGACAGACTTACCCTCCAGGAACGAAAGCGCACAGCAAAAAATTCCATAATCCATTGGTTCCTGGAATTCCTGAATACCCATCCAGCTTTCAGGCTCTGCCGGGATTTTTTCTAACTTGATAAAATGCTGATGGACAATCAGCCGCAATCCGAATTTATCATTAATATAGCGGCGTAGTACCTTCTCCCGCTCACGAATGAGCTGGTACCATTCCGGCTGCTTGCTCCGGAGAATCCAATAATGATTGAATAAAAGATCCATCCCAAGGATTGCCTTTTCATCAAATTCAAGTGATTGCTCTATCTTCATTATACGGAACCTCCTTCACCTTCAAAAGTGAATACAGCATCCGGCATTTTCAGTGTGCCATCCTCTGCCTCCAACAGAATCGTCTTCTCCCGGTCAATTGTCACCTTCACGACCATGCCATAGTCAGTCTTGACTTTGCCATTCTTGCTTGCCATCGATTTACCAATCCAGCCTAGTAAAATCTTCCTCACAAACGGCTCTACTTTTGGGATGGTCGAAAGCTTAATGATTCCCTCGTTTATATATTTTTGGATCAAAAGCTTTTCCTGTTCCCGTTCAGCTAAATATTGATCTCTCTGCTTCCGTTTTTTCTCTTCATTCGACGCCATTGATCCTGGCTTCGTTCTCTCACGGTACCGATTCGTCCTCGGCTTCAGCGTGATCATGGCCGGGTTCTCTTCCCATGTTTCACTATGTAGATTATCCGTGCACACTTCCTCAAGCTGCAAATGCTTGATGGACATCGCTCCGAACACGACTGAAGACAATTGATGTGCCTCCTCGATAGTCTCAGTGTTCACAAACCATTTCGCCAAATGCAGATAATCATTTTTTCGGCTCCGGAAGTGCTGCTGTCGTTCGCCGATTCGCTGTACATATCGTGTCATTCTTCTTATCATTTCATTTGTCTGCCATTGAAGGACATCCAGTTCACTCTGCTGCAGGCTAGAACCAAGAAACCACTGTCGAAGAGATCCCCAATACTCCTGATATTCAATCCGCCACTCATCAACCGAAGAACTGACATCCTCAAGTCTCGGGATCGCTTTCCTGTGTTCAATAAGCTTTTCGAAAAACAATCCCATCTTATCAGGAGAAAGTTCATCGAGCCGCTCCCTGATTTGCAGGGCTGTATTTTGCAAGGAAACGATAAAGTCACGCAAATAGGTCGAGAATTGATTTTTATAGACAAGAAAAGCATCCGTCTGCATTCTCTGGTCAGTCTGTTCACTGTTAATGTATGCAATGTAATCAGCCGTGCTAGTCCTGATCGTCTGGAAGTAGCGGAAAACATCCTCCCATACCCGCATGTACTCTTCCGGTTTCTTTGAAAGGCTGCTTCCGATTTCCTGCTGTAAATTCGATAACGACTGCAGGAGTCGGTCAAACTGGGAACGTTCCAAGGATCCCTGAAAGGTATCTCCCACCTTTTTCTCTAAGACAATCAGCATCCGCTCGATTTCAATTGTATAAGGAGTTGACTGATAGCGGTAACGCTTCTTCTTATATTCCTCCACCGTCTTCGCGTTCGTCATATCCTGGCGGGCAATCAGATTATTCCACTTGACAAGCTGGGCAAGCTGCTGATGCAGCTGCTCCTCCTGATAATCTAAAAAAAAAGGAATGGATCGCATATACTCCAAAATTTCCTCAGGGGAAATGAAATCTCTCATTCTTTCATGCTGATGGTAAAAATAGCGCAAAATCGTCCGGTAGTTCGCAGCCGAGTCCGCCGTAAGGTAACTGGCCTCGACAACCTTTTTCATCGTTAAATCCAAAGTAATCATCCTTCATATGAGTCTATTGCTTTTATTGTAAAGGAAATAATGTCTATGGGGTACAGGTTAATAGAGGAATTCATTCATGATAAATAGGAAAAGAGATAGATAAGAAGAAAAAAAGGGCTTAAAAAAAATATGAAGAAGAAGTACCATCGAAAAAGGTTCTATGGGGGATTAAACGAAAAATAATAACAAATTAGTTTAGATGACTCGTTTGAAATGGTTAGAAAAAATTCATATAGCCGTAAACGCATGAGCAGAAGAAACGAATCATCCAGTTGGTATAAACCTCAATGATAATTTCTAAAAGGTTTTTCAATCATTACTAAATCAATTCAAACATATTTTAATTTTGTACAGTCTTTTCAAGAACATAAAGACGCTTGTCCATTTCAGTTAATCGATTGTTTAAATAATCAACTTCAAAGTCTGTTTTCTTTTTACTCACTTTCAGTATGCCAATCACATCCTCAGTTTGTGCCGCTTCTATACGATTAACCGTTGCTTTGACCTCTTTAATGTCGGCTTGAACCAATTCAAGACCATTTTGTAAGTTTGTTACATCACCTTTTAATGCACTCACGTCTTCTTTTACGTTGGTCATATCAATTTTCAGGGTGCTTACGTCTTCTTTTACATCTCTTAGATCCTTTTGCATATTTAATAATATATCTAGTATTTGCTTCTCCATTTTTCTCACCTCCTTTGATTGATAGTATATTACAGTTTTGGTTTTCTGTCTCTTCATCAAACTTAAATAGATTCACTTCTCAAAACATCTGTCCTTCAGGTGTAAAACCCTCTTGCCTGCATCCTGAATAAGAATTTCAGGAGCTATTCGAAGTGGGATTTTCACCGGAAAGTAATATTACATGATTCACTCACTCTCACCATTGGCCATTTAGCTGTCCAGTTCTTCTTGATCAGCCGCTCCTCGTAAATAGCAGCACGCTCTCTCGTTTCTGTAAAAAAAGGAGTCGGCTTTATTTCCATATGGAGGACATCTTCCAATCCACATGGTGCAGTCAGGACCAGCCTCTTCTCTTTGTCCAGCTTCACGCCAAGAGCAGTGGCTGTTTCAGGAAATTTCGAGATGGCATCTTCTGAGGAAGTATAGGGAGGAATCTGATTGACGACATGCATCCTTGCCTGATTTTTAACAGACCAGGGAACGTCAGGTATAAGACTTTTCAACTGGTTTTCCAGTGTTTTTTCATAGTCTTCATTAATAATCGCTGGATCGAAATAAATCACATCTACATCCGGTGTCAATGTAGGCTCCTCGAAACCATGCAGCGTGTCCCAAATTTTCGAACGGACAAACCCGGCACAGATCCACCAGTCTGGCAAATCAAGAGTGCTTGTTGCATGAATTATTTCCATCATTCTTTGGTCTGTTTGAATTAGCTTTATAACATCTTCTTTACTCATCAGCAAAATAAACACCTCTATAAAACGAACGTATATTTCCATTCTAGCACAATGCAATATTAAGGAGATCTTTTCCTGTTCTTTTGCATGACTAAATAAAGCACAGGGTGCGTCCCCGTGCTCAGAATAATATTAAATTTTAACACTTCTAATCTCCTTATACACCGGTTTCCACATTGCATCTGCCACTGCCTTTTCGACATCAGTGATATCTGCCCTGGCAACTCCCTCCTTGATAGCAGCATCGATAACTGTCATTGCAACTTTTTCGGATACTTCCTGTAATTTATTGATGTTAGGCAGGAGTGACGCGCCCGGCTGATTATTGCAGCACATGTCGGCAACAGCGTCTGCAGCTGCGGTGAACATGCCTTTTGAGATGATTTCTGCTTTTGCCACAATGGCTCCGAGCCCTAGACCTGGAAAAATAAAGGCATTGTTAGCCTGGCCGATTTCATAGGAAACTCCGCTGTAATCTACATTCTCAAACGGGCTCCCCGTTGCAACCAGTGCTCTTCCTTCCGTCCATTGAATCAAATCAGCTGGGACTGCTTCTGCCAGAGATGTAGGATTGGACATCGGCATGATGATTGGACGGTCCGTATACCTAGCCATCTCTTTGATAATATCCTCCGAGAAAGCACCGGCTTGTCCAGATGTACCGATCAGAATCGTCGGTTTCACCCTTTTGACTGCTTCCATCAATGGGATAATGCCCTCGTCATTCCGTGCCCAGCTTTCCACTTCGTTAACTCCGCGGACATATGGCTTTTGAAAATCCAGGACATCTCGATGTTCCTCCGTCAAAAGGCCCCTGTAATCAATCGCCCAGAACTGTTTATAAGCTTCTTCTTTTGATAATCCTTCAGAAACCATGGCATCCACCATCTGGTCTGCATTGCCAATTCCAGCAGCACCAGGCCCAAATACAACAATACGCTGATTCTTTAATGAACCGCCTGTCATTTTCAAGGCAGACTTTATGGCCGCAAGGGTGACAGCTCCTGTACCCTGAATATCATCATTAAAGGTGAGAATCTTATCTCCATACTTCTCCATGATCTTTCGGGCGTTCACATTGCCTAGGTCTTCCCAATGAAGCAGTACATCAGGGTGAAATTTTCTTGCAGTTGAGACAAAAGCATCAACGAACTCATCATAACGCTCGCCGCGGACCCGCGGGAACTCGTTACCGATGTAAAATGGATCGTCCGCCAGAGCCTTGTTGTTCGTTCCGACATCCAGCACCACTGGCAAAACCCGGCTAGGATTGATCCCAGCAGCTGCTGTGTAAACGGCTAACTTACCAATCGAGATATTGATGCCCCCAATCCCCTGGTCTCCGATGCCGAGAATGCTTTCGGAATCGGTAACGACAATCAAATCAATTTCATTTTTGGCATGTCCAAGGTTCTTAAACGCCGTTTCAATTCCATCCTGGTCATCAATCGATAAATACAATCCACCTGGACGGCGATAAACCTGTGAATATTGCTCAATTGCCTCCCCGACAGTAGGAGTATAGACAATAGGAAGCATTTCACTTAAATGATCCTTGAGCAATCGGTAAAACAGGACAACATTCCGGTTATACAAATCATAAAGGAGACCATTCTTAAATAAATTGGTGGTCCTGATTGAATACTGCTCATAAACCCTTTTCACCTGTTCCTCGAGCGTTAGCACCTGGGGCGGCAATAACCCTTCCAGACCCAACTCCTCCCGTTCCTTCCTGGTAAATGCAGTACCTTTATTTAAAAAAGGATTCGATAAAAGTTCCTTTCCTCTTAAAGTAGTCTGGATCACATTAGAATTTGACATCAATCTCCCCTCTTTCTATTGTAAGCTGTTCTAAGTATGTATACCCTTTTCAGAATTTGGTGAAAACAGAGATTGTGCAACAGTCCAAACACAAAAATATCCCTCAGACTGGACCATTAAATTCATGTTTGAGAAGGACACATAATAAAGAAGACTCGGAGCATCTAACAGCGAGTCTTATTCTCAACAGCAATTCAAAATATGCTCCAAGCCTCCGGTAAAGAGAGGAAAACCGGGAAATGTACTCGTCTCTTTGGCCAAGGCCAGATGAACGAAAAAAAAACACCGATAAGTTCCTCGAGACAAGACAAGAATTGAAAACCAGGAAAATAAAAGGGGCCCCAGCCTGGAATAGACCCAGACACAGGACCCTCAAAATATCATTCTGATTTTTTCATTTTCCTCCAAGCCAGACTGGAAAAAAATAAAGCAAATCCAATGATTGTACCAATCAGTTGATCCACTAGAACTTTACCAGTTTGGGAAAACACAATAATCAATGTTCCGCCAAAGATTAAAATGATTAGCGCGGCTAACTGAATGAGATATGTTGCATTAACTTTCAAGATTGTCCCACCCTCTAATCTTTTTAACAACTTCTCAAAATCCTTTTTTTATACGCTATAAATATGTTCTTAGCCAACTACACAATCTACTTGTTTTCTTTAAGAACTTCTCTTAATTCCAATGGTGTTATAGTGCCTTGATGAAAATATAATTGCCATCTCCCATCAATTAGTTTCCAAATAGAGCTTCGTAATGTGTTGCGATTCCTAGTTTTATCAACTATAAAATAAGTAGATAAAACTATATTTGAGGCTAACGGATAAATTTCATAATTATGCAGGGACATTTCAGTTAACACAACCCCAGTTTCGAGGCATTCTTTTTTATCAAAAATATAACCTGAGCTGCCGATTTCAAAGAATTGGTCTGAGAGAATTTCATCTAGTTTTTCACGACTGGTACGTACTTCTAATCCTGTGTGGCTTTCCTCCAATGCTTTTAAATGTTCCTTTAAATTTGCCTCCATACTATCTACACCCTTTATATTGAATATTGTAACAATTATACTATGTTAAGGGGTTTCTAAGTTTTTTAAACATAACAATCTATACAAAAAGAGCATGTTTTAATCCAATGATCCAAACATGCTCTTAACCTATTTAAGTAATATTACATATCTAAATCCGTAAACGCATATGGCAGTAATTCTTTCAATGCCAGCTCGCGGATTTCTTTTTTATCATTTGTAAGATACACCGGCATATCTGGTGAAAAGAATTCAGCCATCACTTGTCTGCAAATGCTGCAAGGCGGCAGGAAGTCGGCCGTATCTCCAGAGACGGCGATCGCCTCGAAGTCACCCTTTTTATAACCATTCGCCACAGCTGTAAAGATTGCCGTTCTCTCAGCGCAGTTCGTCGCACCGAATGATACATTTTCTACATTCACTCCGTTGAAAACGGTGCCATCTTTTAGCAGCAAAGCTGCTCCAACAGGAAATTTGGAATAAGGCGCATATGCATTCTTTTTCGTCTGACGCGCGCTCTCCACTAATTGCTCTTTGTTCATTTCATCATTCCCTTTCCCATAAGAATGAACTTTTCACAGTCCCCTTTACGCCAACGAAAAGTTGGCAGGACTTCTAATATAATACCTTTGCTAATTTTTTGTCAATGTAAAAATGGTGAATTTGTTGAACTTTAAGCAGAAAAAGCACTATCCTAAATTTTCCTGACAGAACTAATATGGAGAATGAATTATCGTTTAGCAATTGTGTTGAGTGTCATATAGTTGTAATCGAGTTTATCTTTAACTAAAGCACCCGTTAGTTTAAGTGAAAACCTTCACTAACCTTCTTAGTAAAATATGAAAGGATCGTCAGATGACGATCCTTTCATTAACTCACAAATGTGTATCCCTGCCCTCTAAATAAAGATGGCATCATATTATTCACACGTTTACCAACGTCCTATTGCCACAAATATGGCCAGTGCAAGAAAAATAATATTCATCCCGATTGCCTGATTTTCTTTTCTTTTAGCATGAAACCCAGCTGCTAAGATCATAACTAGCCCAAGTCCAAGAGAAGCAACCGGTGTTAGTATAGG
>NZ_JAGGQM010000037.1:0-16714 GCF_018613295.1 Bacillus sp. ISL-39 | reverse complement strand
TTAGTTTTCAAAGAACAATATCCGTTGTCGTTTAAAAGACAAATTTTATATAATACCAGATTGCTATTTTACTGTCAATATCTTTTTTCAGAAGAAGATTTGTTCAGTAACGTTCGCCGTCTGTGTTCTAATATAGTATCATTTTTGTTGCTAATAATTCAATAAACAAATTCTGGTAAATAACCAGAAGTAGCTCCTTTATTTCTGCTAGCTTTATTTGAGCGGCTAAAACAGAATAACATCTTGTATATCTATTAACAATGGTTTATTTTTCTATTTAGATAATAAAGAAATTGTCTGGCACTGTACACCAGACAACTTTAAAATCATTTCCTCTTATTATAACCCTCTTCAATTTTTCTTTGGTCCGGCTTCTTCGGATAATCAGCAGCAACTGCAGGAGGAGCAGTAAAATCTCCTCTTTTGTCGAGGAAATTATTTTTATTCTCCATTAAGTTGCCTCCTTTCCTATTACATACCTGGTTGATGCTCCTTTAATTGCTTCTCGATCGCCTTATCCCTCTCTCCCCCATCAGCAAGTTCTTCCGAAAACTCGTGCGCTTGGAGTCCCGGTTTTCCCACCAGCTTAGAACTCGCAATTGTTTCAGCAGAAAGATTGTTGTTGGCAGCTCCTTCTTCATTCCATTTTCCCATGATACTCCCTCCTTTTTCTTACTATTTGTCAAACAAGCTCGTCTCATTCCTAAGCAACATGTATAACAACAGCTTGTTCGACGAAACATTTAAAGGACAACAAGTTTACTTTTTACTTTACGTGTAAATAAACGATGAATCATCGTCCTCTTCTATGAACTGAGCCTGTCTAATAATCCACCTAACAATGATGGTCGTTATCTTGAAATGTTTGTGCACGAAGTCCGCCGCTTCTTCCCGTTCGGCCCTTTCCTTGGTGCTGAGTGAAAAAAGAGTTCATTTGAAATGATGCCCATTTTAAAGAAGGACAGCTTGTATTGCTTGAATATGTACGCCACGAACCATGATTCACGTATCTGGAATGAACCCAATTCATTTATTCTGCAGAGGTTCAAAGATTGGGACGGAAGCTTGTTTGACTTTATCCCCCAGAGAGGCGGAGATCCTGCAAAAGAATACAGGTGTCTTGGCGAGAGAATTACAATTGAAGTAATGAAGGCTATTCTATCTTTCCTCATAAATGAGATTGGCTATGAAATTCCAGACCAGGACCTGGCTGCAGTCAGAATACCGTCTCTGCCGGAGAGCGGATGATTATATAAAAAGCAAGTTATTTCCGCTTGTCTTCAGCGCTTTTTTATTTTTTATTGAAAATGGGAAGTATTTGAATATGTGATTCTTTATGGACGGACGTGATTATTATGGATAAGTGCGAGCTTGTAGTTCTACAAACAAGCGACATTCATGGAAACATTTTACCAATTAGCTATGGTAATAATGAAGAAATAAATTCAGGGCTGGCAAAGCTTGGTTCTGCTTTTAAAAATGTTCTAAAGAATAACGATTGCAACTTATTGATAGATAACGGCGATGTTATCCAGGGCACTCCCCTCACCTATCATTTCGCCAGAAATATGAAAGGTTATAAAAATCCCGTTATCAGCGTGATGAATTACCTTGGTTATGATGTAGCTGTGATTGGTAATCATGAATTCAATTATGGACAGGATTTATTAAAGAACGCCATCAGTGAATCTAATTTTCCATGGCTGTCTGCAAATATAGTGAAAAAGGAAACTAAAGAACCCGCTTTCGGTAAACCTTATTTCATAAAATCTTTTAGCAACGGCTTACGTATAGCTGTAATTGGGGTGACAACACATTTTATCCCTAACTGGGAAAACCCTGTTAATATTCAGGGATTAGAATTCCTTGATGCTTTCCATACACTTAAAGAGTGGGTTGGTCATTTGCAAGAAAACGAGCAGTACGATCTCCTTATCGCTTCCTATCACGGCGGATTTGAGAAAGACCTTGAAACGGCGGAGCCGAGTGAAAAGTTAACTGGTGAGAATCAGGCTTATCGTATGTGTACGGAAATATCGGGAATCGATATTTTATTGACCGGTCACCAGCATCGTCAGCTCTCCACTCAACTTAATGATGTCCTCGTTGTACAGCCGGGTCATAATGGTCAGGCATTTTCGAAGGTATCAATTAAATTTGAAAAATCAAATGGAAAATGGATAATCATGAAAAAATCAGCTGAGATTATAGAAATAGAAGAAGACACGCCATTAGATGATAAGATTCTTGGTTTGGCCAAAGTATTTGAAGAATTGACACAACAGTGGCTTGACCAGCCACTCGGAGAAATTGCCGGTGATATGCGCGTCCATTCACCCCTGGAAGTCCGAAAAAAAGACCATCCGCTTATTGAGTTTATTAATAAGGTCCAAATGGATGCTGCAGGAGTGGAGATATCATCTACAGCTCTTTTTCATAATGGGGCACCTGGGTTTCCAGGTAAGATAACTATGAGGGATATCGTATCCAATTATGTCTACCCAAATACATTAAAAGTGATTACTGTGTCCGGACAGGATATTAAAGACGCACTCGAACAATCTGCAGAGTACTTCATTTTGAATAATGAAGGTGAAATCCAGGTTAATCCATCTTTTGAAGCTCCAAAGCCACAGCATTATAACTATGATATGTGGGAAGGAATAGAATATCATCTTGACATATCTAAACCTGCGGGAAAAAGGGTTACTCTCTTGAAATATAGGGGTGAACCGCTGAAGTTGGATGAAGAATTCGATGTGGTTGTCAATAATTATCGTGCAGGCGGCGGAGGAAACTTCAATATGTTCAAAGATAAGCCAGTCAAAAAAGAAATCCAGACTGATATGACCGAATTATTAGCAAATTATATCCAAAGACACAGGAAAATTGAGGCTACATGTAACGATAATTGGAGAGTGTTGTCTCATAAGTAGTCCGTTAGCATCAAATCTTTTAATATTGTTTGCTAATGATTCCAGTATCTGTTATGATGGAGTAGAATTATTTTTGTTCGGTGTAAAGGATAGAAATTATTTCGTCTTAATGATCACTTTGGGCAAGGATAGTAACATAATGTGCTAACGCACTGGGAGGTAACAAGTAATGGAACAAGGTACAGTAAAATGGTTTAACGCAGAAAAAGGTTTTGGATTCATCGAGCGCGAAGGTGGAGACGACGTATTCGTACACTTCTCTGCTATCCAATCTGAAGGTTTCAAATCATTAGACGAAGGTCAAAAAGTATCTTTCGACGTTGAGCAAGGCGCTCGCGGACCACAAGCTGCTAACGTAAACAAAATATAATATTAGTTTAGCTTAAAGAAGAAGGTTCCTATGGGACCTTCTTTTTATTACGCTCTTTTCATAAGCTTTGTTGCTTTTACACCCGAAGTAAAAACCGGCTTCTGGGTTTTTACGATTACATAAGTATATCTGATCCCGAAGCATCTTCAAAAAAGAGTCCGAAACCCTTTCATGATGCGTGATAACTGTGTGTTCGTAAAGAAACCCTCAATGCGAAAACAGCCTTTTATTATGGCAGCATCCCCCTCCCCTTCTACGATCTTTTTCAAGCTTTAGTTCACTCCACTGCCCCATTCAATTCACAAATCGTCCGCTTATAGAATAAATGTATTAAAGGGTTGCTTTTCTGGGAGGGAACAAAATGGCAAACAGCGTTTTATTTAATTCTATAAATGTCAATTCGATGCAAAGTAATGCTGGAGTATTCATCGGTGGAAACGCACAAACTGGATGGAATTCACCGACTAAGCAAAACAACGGAATTTTTGGCACAGGCCAGGGTAATGTATATTTTGGGAACATGCACTTGATCAGTGACAACGATGGCGTGGACCAGCCTAATGCGGATCCGGATATTCAGCCTACCAGCCAGGCACAGGCCTTTTGACGGCTGGAGAAGCTATGAATTCAGTTAAAATTACCTTTGGGAATATAAATGTCAATAGTATTAACAGTTCATCTGGCGTATTTTTCGGAACGAATGTGAATTTAAATTTTCTTTCTACGACCAAATCAAACAATGGATTTTCTGTAACTGGTGATGGCAATGAACTGTTCCGAAACTTAAGTTTTGTTAAGGATGAAAATGATATAGAAGTCATAAAGTCTGTAACTTAGAATAATATCCCGCGCACACGCAAATAATTTACTTGATAAAAGAAAAGGCGGGATAAAACATGAATCAATTCGAAGTAATTCTCCGAATTGCTATTGCTTTTATTGTGTTATTGGCAATGGCAAGATGGGCTGGCAGAAAAGAAATCAGCCAAATGACATTTTTCAACTTAGTCTCAGCTATTGCCTTTGGTTCATTAGCGGCTACACTTGCCCTCAATCCGAGTGTGAGCATTTTAAATGGAATTATCGCATTATTCGGCTGGGCTGCTCTCACGGTGCTAACAGATCAAATTCACTTGAAATCTAAAAAAGCAAGAAAGCTGCTAATGGGTGACCCGGTCATCGTTATCAAAAAAGGGAAAATAATGGAGGATGCACTTAGACAAGTGCGTATGGATGCTGACTCATTGCAAGCATTACTGCGGCAGAAAAGCGTTTTTTCTTTGAGTGATGTCGATTATGCGATCTTTGAAACGGATGGGAAACTTTCTGTCATGAAAATGGAAGGCAAACAAACGGTTACTAAAAGTGACATGAATATAGCCAAGTCTTCTGGCAACTTTGTTCCACTTTCTACAGAATTGGTATCTGACGGACAAGTGAATGTTCAAAACCTTAACAAAATGAATAAGGATCGAACTTGGCTCGATGAACAGCTGCAACAAGCTGGAGTTCAATCACTGGATGATGTTTTCTATGCAGAAGTTCAGCCTGATGGAAATCTATATATAGATAAACGAAATGATATTCTGCATTAAAAAAAGAGGTCCTGCTGTAAATAAGCTAGGACCTCTTTATTCTTGTTCCATCTGTACTTGTTGGGATTTCATTAGGCCCTCTAGCCAATCTGGCTGTTCATTTTCTGCGGGATCACCAAAAATTTCAGCTATATTCCTTTGTGCAAGTCTTGAAATAATGTCATGTATGTCATTATTGTCCCCGCTGATACTCCCGAAACCCTGATTTTGATTTTTTTGGCTTGTAAAATCCTTTGGAAAGCTGTTTCCAAAATTAACACAGGATGCATCCTGGACAGTCCCAATCTGGATGGAACCAATGTAAAAGGCAGGGCTTAGTGTTTTCAATATACTCCCCCCTTCATTCCGACAAAATTTCCTTCCCATTGATTATTACGCTTAAAGCCGGTTCGGCCCTCTCGCCTTCATGGGATTTACTGCTGTATGTTGGTTCATCACGATCCTTTTCTGGCTTCTTTTCCATCGAGTTTTTTGATTGAGATTTAATTGTCTCGAGATTAGGACTAAATGAATTCCCCAAATTCATCATTCCGCTAAGTTCTTTTATATCAATTTTATCCAGATGATAGGCTAATTCCTCTAATTGAAGGTGTTCAACTGTGACTTTTTCAATATGAAAGTGAAAGTCACTTTTCTGGAGTGAATCAATTTTTTCATTGAGCTTTTGAATCATTTTTACAATTTCTTGACTATCCATTTCAACCATCACCGTTTTTACGTTTAGAAAAGGAAACATTATTAGATATGTTGTTTGATTTCCCGTCCACATTCCCGAAACCATCCGAGCTGTTTACACGGCTTTTCCATTGGTGTTGAATGTTAACGCCTGAATGGACTCCTGAGCTATTGGTGATCTTGTTTATATCAATATTTTTGAATTTAATTTTAGTCATATCATCATCTCCATGTCAGCTGTGGAAGTTGATTTGTATTGACTCGCGATTTTGTGTGGAATGCTGGTGAATGAATGGGATACGGACGAAAAGAAGACCATTGAAAAAGTCGGCCTGAATCCTCTCCAGGGAACATTGAGGGGGAATTTTCACTATTCTTTCAAAAGCACCGCCAGCACGTTCATTGATTAACAGTTTATCTTCATCTGTCACATAAGGGCGCTTCAATTCTCCCTTAATAGCTAAATTATAGCCTTCCAGCGATAGATTTACGTCTTCCTGTGAAACAAGACCCGGCAATTCGGCCACAATAACCAGTTCTTGATCTCCCTGGAACATATCGATTCTCGGTCCCACCAACGGAAGGATATCAGAGACTGCTTCAAAAAAATCGTGGCCAAGAATCCTCCTGGCCTCTGCCATCGAATTCACGCTTTTCTTCCGGCTCATAATTCCTCCAGGCAATAATTAGTTATTGTATATATATTTTTATGTATGGAAATTAGACCTTATGAAAAAGTCTTAGAGATCTTTTTAACTTAGAATTTTATATATAATTGTATTACCCCTCTCTGTTTTCTTCCTTATGACTACTGTTCATCATTAAAGAGGACTAACGGCAAATAGGCAGACAAAAACCAGGTCCATTGATAAAACAATGGACCTGGCAGTAATGAAAAATTATTTAATTTCTTCCTCATAATATAGGTGTGGAACCTTTTGTTCTTCTCCTCTTTTGACTTTTGGTCCCTGATTCTCCGGACGGACGATATCATAGACAGCTGTACCTACGATTTCCGCCACATCCTGCAATTTTTCTTTACTGATTTTGTCAATTGTATCTTCAGGTGTATGGTACCATGGTTCTAGTGGTCTATGGTTAAATGAGCCTGATGCGATGCCGCCTTCATAAAACGATACGTGGTCACTGCTTCCGCCTGGCTGAATTGGGGTCGGTTCTCCATTTAAGCGCTCACTGGAGGCTTGAGCGGTTTGGGAAACAATGTTTTCATTTCCGTCCGGCGTATTGATGACCAAATCACCAGCATCCCGGCTTCCTACCATATCCATATTAAAGTATCCAACGAAGCGGTCTTTTTCTTCCTCAGAAAGCTGGCTGACATAATAACGCGAACCAATCAACCCAAGTTCCTCAGCACCAAAAGTAATGAAGCGCATTTCCATATTCGTCGGCAAATCCTTCATAACGCGTGCAAGCTCGAGTGTCATTGCAGTACCTGATGCATCGTCGTTTGCACCTGGGGCTCCAGGAACCGAATCGTGGTGGGCACCCAATGCGACGATTCCGTCTTTTGCCTTATTTTTATTCGTTGGTGCTTTCGTGGCAATTACATTGTAAGAAGTCCTCATCCCTGCCTCTGCTCCCTCAATATTAATCGATCCTGTCAGAGTATCTCCATTGTTCAGCTGGTCCACTAAAGCTTGTCCAACTTCCTGGGAAATGGCCACAGCCGGTACATAGGCTTCATTCGGTGAACCGAATGTTCCGTTCAGGTCTCCTGCTGCATTGTTAAAAATTATGACTCCTGCCGCACCGTTTGCTGCTGCGTTCAAGACTTTATCAGCAAATGAAATCGACCCTCGCTGAATCAAAGCGATTTTGCCACTAACATCTTTGCCTTCAAAATCCCCAGCTTGTCCTAATCCAGCATAGACCAGTTCACCCGAAACCGTTCCATCCATCCCGTATGTAAAGGATTTTGGCTTGATTTCATCTGGATAGCCATCTACTGTGAGCTCTACCGTGTGAGGTGCTGTATAACCATAGAAAGTAAATTCCTGAAGCTCTGTTTCATAACCGTATGACTCAAATTGCTCCTTGACATACTGAATCGCATTGTGCTCGGCTTGTGTACCAGCAACACGAGGTGTTCTAGATAGATATTCAATATTGTTGTAGATATTTTCGACATTGATCTTGTCCAATACCTTGTTGTCATAAACATTGAATGGCTGAACCTGTTGCGGAGTTTCTGCCGGCTTTGCGTAACTAGCCTGAACTCCTAGGGTGCTAACTGCAAGACCTGCTGCTAATGCGAATGATAGATAAGGCTTCTTTTTCATAATAACCTCCCGGATTAGTAAAATAGTTATCCGGGATACATAATATAATATCCTAAATATTCTTACTAGTTAATTTATTACCATTTTCTCTAGGTAAATAGGACAGTTTTAAACGCAGTTGCCACTAAAATAGGCCAAGTTGCTTATTATAGGGACAAAAAGGGATGGAACCTAGGTTCCATCCCTTTTTGTCTATTAAACTCCCTTATAAGCTAATCGATAGATTTCAGCCAACTCTGACACTAATGGAAGCTTAGGATTGGCCGTTGTGCACTGGTCTTCGAATGCGCGATCGGCAAGCTGGTCGACCTTTGCTTCAAATTCTGCTTTGTCAACTCCATTTGCTTCAATGCTCATTGGAATATCCATTTCTTTAGCCAACTTAATGATCGCCTGGACAAGACTTTCAACTCCTTCTTCCGTGTTGCGGGAAGGAAGGCCAAGTATACGCGAAATTTCGGCGTATCGCTGATCAGCGACGAAGCTTTCATACTTAGGGAATGCTGTGAATTTCTTCGGTTTAGTCGCGTTATAACGAATGACATGCGGCATCAAAATTGTATTAGAACGGCCGTGGGCGATATGGAATTCTGCACCGAGCTTGTGGGCAAGGCTGTGGTTGATTCCAAGGAATGCATTGGCAAATGCCATACCGGCAATTGTTGACGCGTTGTGGACTTTCTCACGAGCCACTTCGTCCTGGCCATTTCGGTATGCTCTTGGCAAATATTCAAATATTAGCTGGATGGCTTTAATTGCGAGGCCATCTGTATAGTCATTGGCCATGCAGCTGACATAGGCTTCAATTGCGTGAGTCAATACGTCCATTCCAGTATCGGCAGTAATATGCTTAGGCACCGTCATGACAAATTGAGGATCGACAATAGCTACATCTGGTGTCAACTCATAGTCTGCTAGCGGATATTTAATGTTCGCTTTTTTATCAGTAATGACCGAGAAGGATGTCACTTCTGAACCTGTTCCGGATGTCGTCGGAATCGCTACAAACTGGGCTTTGCGGCCAAGCTGCGGGTATTTGACGATCCGCTTCCGAATATCCAGGAATTTCTGCTTCAAGCCGTGGAAGTCAGTGTCAGGATATTCATAGAACAGCCACATGCCTTTCGCTGCGTCCATTGCTGAGCCGCCGCCCAAAGCAATGATGACATCAGGCTGGAAACTCGCCATCATTTCCGCACCCTTCATTACTGTTTCGATAGATGGATCTGGCTCTACATCAGAGAAAATTTCACAGTGGACATAGTCTGGACGTTTTCTCAAGTGATACAGTACTCTATCTACATATCCCAGTTTCACCATTCCAGGGTCTGTAACGATAAAGGCTTTCGTGATTTTAGGCATTTTCGCTAAATATTGCGTTGAATTCTTTTCAAAGTAGATTTTTGAGGGCACTTTAAACCACTGCATATTCACGTTCCTTCTTGCCACTTTTTTTACATTTATCAAGTTGATTGCACCTACGTTGGTTGAAACGGAGTTCCCGCCATAAGTTCCGCAGCCCAGGGTCAAGGATGGCAGGTAGGCGTTATAGATATCGCCGATTGCTCCCTGGGAAGAAGGAGCATTTACGATGATGCGTCCTGCCTTCATTCTTAAACCGAATGCTTTAATCACTTCATCACTGGTTGAATGGATAACAGCAGAGTGGCCAAGTCCGCCAAATTCAAGCATTTCTTCAGCCCGCTTAAGTCCTTCTTCTGTACCGTTCACTTTATAGCAAGCCAGTACCGGACTTAACTTTTCTCGTGATAGAGGATATTGCGGGCCTACTCCTTTCAGCTCTGCAACAAGTATTTTTGTCTCTTCAGGCACTGTCACACCTGCCATTTCCGCAATCTTATGAGCCGGCATCCCGACTATATCTGCATTAACAGCACATGAGTGCTCATTTATGACAAGCTTCTCAACCTTCGATCTTTCTTCATCACTTAAAAAGTAGCAGCTATTCGCAATCATTTCCGTTTTTACATCATGGTAGATTTCTTTATCGATGATAACTGCCTGTTCAGAAGCGCAAATCATCCCATTGTCGAATGTCTTAGATAAAATCAGGTCATTGACTGCCCTTTTTACATTGGCAGTACGTTCAATATAGCAAGGTACATTACCAGGCCCAACGCCTAATGCTGGCTTTCCTGAACTATACGCGGATTTTACCATTCCGGCACCGCCAGTAGCTAAAATCAGAGAAATCTTTGGATGGTTCATCAAAGATTGTGTCGCTTCGAGGGACGGTTTTTCAATCCACTGGATACAATCAACTGGTGCTCCTGCCCTAACGGCTGCGTCACGGAGAATTCTGGCAGCCTCACTGCTGCATTTTTGGGCAGATGGATGGAAAGCGAATATGATTGGGTTTCTAGTCTTAATCGAGATTAACGCTTTGAACATGGTTGTTGAGGTGGGATTCGTCACCGGTGTTACCCCGGCGATCACGCCAACTGGCTCAGCAATCGTGATCATGCCTTCGTGTTCATTTTCGTCGATGATGCCAGCTGTTTTATCATATTTGATATTGTGGTACACATATTCGGTAGCAAACATGTTCTTGATGATCTTATCTTCGTAAACTCCCCGTTTTGTTTCTTCAACTGCCATTTTAGCAAGCGGCATATGCTGATCAAGACCTGCCAGCGCCATTTCCTTTACGATATTATTCACTGCTTCTTGATCAAGCTCCCGCATTTTCGCAAGTGCCTTTAAACCTTTATCCAATAAACTATCTACCATTTTTGTAACTGATGATTGCTCTTTTACCACTTTTTCAACTGTCCCCATTTTCAGGACCTCCTTATTGTTCTTGGGTTATAGGCGGTATTTTAGGCAGAACTTTAATTGTTGCAGTTCAAATTTGTAAATGTTTTCACGAAGTTTGAAAAAATTTTTTTACTCACAGACTGGGTTTCTTGGTATTTTTTCAAAACTTATGTCGGTTAAAAACTTTGTACTTCTTTTAACAATGACTACGAAGTTTACAGTCCAGATATAAGCGGGAATATCTTTGTCATCCTTATACATCATCGCTTCAAATTCATCACCAATGACTTCCTCGAGCATTTCCTGGGTATACGTTTCTGTATCAGTTGAGAAGGGTTTGAATTCGCAGTACATCATTTCAATCACTCCTTTTTCTTTTTCTAATTAAAGATTAGCATATAAAGGGAATAATAGATTGTGAAATGTTGAACAAACTATGAACGTTTTCGTATCAACTTATTAAAGAGAGATGATGAACATTATTGAAAACGTTTACATCAAATAAATTATTTTACGATAACTTTTTTTACCATAAGAGACTCCGATTAGAGTCTCTAAAATTCATATCTTACTCCCGTTAATTCTTCAGAGACGACCCATAATTTTGTCATTATTTCTTTATTAAATACACCTTGTGCCGGAATTTCAATTGCCGGAAATCCTTTTCTGTTACCCTTGCCATCAGGACCGATGTATTCACCGCCAGTCAGGCTGTCATCCACTGCTGCGTAAATGGTTGGAAGAGCTCCCATGGCAGCCGGCTGGGAAAATAACTTCATAAGACCTTTTAGATATTTGGGAGTTTCCCCTTTCCCTAAATTGAATAAATTCGTATTGGATATTCCCGGATGGCAAGCGACGCTGATTGTCTCGATGCCATTCTGTTTAAACCGATTGTCAAGCTCCCTTGCGAATAACAGATTTGCGAGTTTGCTCTGGCCATAAAACTTCATAGCTTTGTATCCATTTGAGCCATCTAAATTATCGAAATTAATTGATGCACCCCGGTGAGCGATACTGCTTAAAGTGACAACCCGGGAACCTGATGTTTTTTTCAGAAGAGGGAGTAAAAGGCCGGTCAGCGCAAAATGCCCCAGGTGATTGCTGCCGAATTGAAGTTCAAAACCATCCTTTGTCTTACCATATGGAGGGATCATGACGCCAGCATTATTGACTAATATATCAAGTGAACGGTATTTTTTCGTGTAAGCAGCTGAGAAATTGCTGACACTTGCGAGATCGGCCAAATCAAGACTCATTATTTCAACTGATGCTTCCTGATTTTCTTTCCGTATTGAATCGATTGCCAACTTGCCCTTTTCCGCATTTCTTACAGCTAGGATAACCTGGGCCCCCTTTTCTGAAAGTTTCTTGGCTGCTTCGTAGCCGATTCCACTGTTAGCCCCCGTTATAATGACTGTCATTCCCGATAAGTTATCTTTTAACATAAATACACCCCGATGATTTAAAATCTTGATTCTACTATTAAGAAAGTCTAAAGTTTGTTTTCAATTATCTCACATAGTTACATAATTGGTCTCATTAACCATTGAATATAATGTGACAATATTTCATACTAAACACATAGGAATTATAGGAGGGATAATTAAATGAATCTTTTTGTTGAAAAGTGCCCACGTTGCCAGGCAGCGCTGGAAGTAAAAGAAAATCCTTCATGCAAGGCGATCATCATTAAAGCTTGTCCAGCAGGCCATTATGAAAAAGAATTTCATCCAGCACTGGAGACATATATTGAAAGAAACTATGAGTTTGTAAAGCAGGACTTCTAATTTGGGGTTCTGCTTTTTTTCGTCAACCTATATTCTTTTTAATTCACTAAGTTGACAATTATTGTTTTCATAATTTGTTCACATTTGACTTCAAAATCGTAACAATTTCCATGTTAGAATGATTACAAATAAAGCGGTGTGATATTTATCACACCTTTTGCCACAACTTACCGTTCATTTTCGGATCACTTTAAACAACTTTGTGAACAAATGAACATAAGTTTGTGATAAAATGAACAAGGTTGATATTTGAAAGGAGCTGCAGTGATGAAGAAATCAAAACTATTTTTGGTCTCCCTCACCTCGATCATGGCTGTGCTGTTGCTTAGCGGCTGTGAAAACAATATGGTGGTATTCAATCCGGAGGGACCAATCGCAAGGCAAATTCTTGAGTTGATCAACTTTTCGATTGCTCTGATGTTACTTGTTACAGTTGTCGTTTTCGGACTTTTCGCATTCATCGTCTGGAAATACCGTGAACGGAAGGACAATATGGGTTACGAGCCCCCTGAAGAACACGGCAGCACAGTATTGGAGATTATCTGGACTGTGATTCCGATTTTAATAATCGTTGCTTTGACAATCCCTACAGTCAAAACAATTTATGCAATAGATGAAATCCCGAAAGGCTATGAGAATAAAGAACCTCTTGTCATCAACGTTACATCCGCTGACTGGAAATGGATTTTCAGCTATCCGGAACAAGGAATCGAAACCGTCAACTATGTAAATATTCCCGAGGATCGTCCGATTGATTTCAGGCTGACTTCTGCTGGAACAATGCAAAGCTTCTGGATTCCTGCGCTGGCTGGCCAGAAATACACGATGGCTAAGGCTGAAACGCAGCTATATCTTGTTGCTGACTATCCTGGATCCTATGTCGGCAAGAACACGAACTTCAACGGCCAAGGATATGCAGGTATGGAGTTTGAAGTACTTTCGCAAACACAAAAGGATTTTGACCAGTGGATCAAAGATGTAAGAGAAACAGCTCCAAAAATGACACTGGAAGAGTATGAGAAAATGCTTGAGCCTTCCCATCTTGGCCGCAAGACATTCTCTAATACACACCTTGAGTGGGTTGACCACTCCGATCCGCATTCAAAGAACTACACGAATCCAGAGATGTACGACAGAGGACATGGCTGGCCAGGAAAGATCTTTGAGGACAAAGACAATTACAAAAATAAAGATGGAAACATTGAGAATTCTAATCACGAAAACAATGAAGATATGAACCATAAAGAATCTGAAACTGAAGATTCACACGGGGGTGACCACAGTGGGCATTAAGTGGGATGAATTTTTCGTAACGGGTGATCCGTTAATTTTCGCATCACAAATCGGGATCGCCTTGACATTAGTTGGAGCATTAGCCGGTCTCACCTATTTTAAAAAATGGAATTACCTTTGGTCGGAGTGGTTTACAACTGTTGACCACAAGAAGATTGGGATTATGTATATCCTGCTTGGCGTCGTGATGTTTCTCCGGGGCGGAATCGATGGTCTGATGATGAAGGGCCAGACAGCTGTACCGGAAAATGACTTCCTTAACGCACAGCACTATAACGAGGTATTTACAACACACGGCGTAATCATGATCTTATTTGTTGCTATGCCGCTGCTGATTGGTCTCATGAACTTTGTGATACCGCTGCAGATTGGTGCCCGTGACGTTGCTTTCCCTCAGCTGAATGCCCTTAGCTTCTGGCTGACTGTGAGCGGTGCAGCGCTGTTCAATATTTCGTTCATCATTGGCGGCTCTCCTGACGCAGGATGGACATCCTACTTCCCTCTTGCCGGTAAAGAATTCAGTCCTGGCATCGGGAATAACTTTTACGCAGTTGCCCTGCAAATAGCAGGTGCCGGTACTTTGATGACAGGTATTAACTTCGTTGTCACAGTTTTAAAAATGAGAACTAAAGGCATGACTTTGATGAAGATGCCGATGTTCACATGGACATCTTTCATCACTTCGATCATTATCGTAGCCAGCTTCCCTATTTTCACAGTAGCACTGGCATTGATGACTTTTGACCGCACGTTCGGTACTCACTTTTTTACCATCTCCGGCGGCGGTATGGATATGCTTTGGGCGAACCTCTTCTGGCTATGGGGACACCCTGAAGTTTATATCGTAGTTCTGCCAGCATTCGGTATGCTGTCAGATATTATTTCAACTTTTGCCCGTAAAACCTTATATGGTTATAAATCAATGGTCATCTCAATCGTGATGATTTCGGTTCTGAGTATGCTCGTTTGGGTTCACCACTTTTTCACAATGGGCAACAGCGCAGGCGTGAACTCGTTCTTCTCGATCACTACGATGGCAATTGCCATCCCGACCGGGGTTAAGGTATTCAACTGGCTGTTCACGATGAGAAAAGGGCGGATCAAGTTTACAACTGCCATGCTTTGGGCATTGGCGTTCGTTCCTAACTTTGTCATCGGCGGTGTAACTGGAGTCATGCTGGCGATGGCCGCAGCAGACTATCAGTATCACAACACATTATTCCTTGTGGCACACTTCCACTATGTATTGATTCCGGGCGTTGTGTTCCCGATCTTTGCCGGTCTTTACTTCTGGTGGCCTAAGATGTTTGGCTACATGCTCAATGAAAAAATCGGCAAATGGCACTTCTGGCTGTTCGTTGTTGGGTTCAACGTAACGTTCATGCCAATGTTCTTCCTTGGACTTGACGGTGCGGTGCGCCGCGCGTACACTTACTCAGCAGAAACTGGGTTCGGTCCCTTGATGATGATTTCCGCTGTTGGCTCGGTCATTCTTGCAGCAGGCTTCGCGGCGCTTGTTTACAATATCTACTGGAGCGCTCGCCATGCTGACCGTAATATTGGCAATGACCCATGGGATGCTAGAACACTTGAGTGGGCTACTGCAACACCTGTACAGCACTATAATTTTGCTTCGCTCCCTGAGGTTACAAAGCAAGATGCATTCTGGCACATGAAAAAGAACGATCAACTTCAACCGCTGACAGAAGATGAGATTGAAGAAATCCATCTGCCAAGCAACACGTGGATCCCGATTTATTTGGGTGTCGTATTCGGAATTTCTGGATTCCTGCTTGTTTTCGAATGGACGGTTGCAGCCGGAGTTGCCGCTTTAGGTATTCTCGCTGGCCTTGCCTTCCGCTCATTTGACTATGATGAAGGTTTCCATGTCCACAAGGACGAAATCTTTGAGACAGAAAACAAATGGAGAAAAGGCGCGAACAAAGGAGTGAAGAACCATGTCAGCTAAAGTTAATGCCGCTTTGCCGCTTGAATACCAAACAGAACAAAACAGGATGAATATCCTCGGCTTCTGGGTCTTCCTCGGAGCTGAAATCGTGCTCTTCGCTACCCTTTTCGGAGTGTATGGAGTACTTGGTGAAAGATATGCAGGCGGCCCTACGCAAAAAGATATTTTTATTGTCAGAGACGTCATGATCCAGACTTTCCTGCTGCTGACAAGCAGTTTTACAATGGGAATCTCGATCTTCGAAATGCGCAGAAGCAATATTAAAGGCATGCTGATGTGGCTCGTATTCACATTATTGCTGGGCGGCGGCTTCCTGTTCATGGAGGTTCGCGAATTCATGCACTATGTCCATGAAGGTGCTACGATGCAGACAAGCGCGTTCCTATCCAGTTTCTTCGTACTGCTTGGAACACACGGTTTGCACGTCACAATCGGGATTGGCTGGGCGATTCTGCTGATTATCCAAATTTTGCAGCGAGGACTGACACCTGTTACAGCCCGCAAAGCATTCATCTTCGGACTGTACTGGCACTTCCTTGACGTCGTCTGGATCTTCATCTTCACATTTGTTTATTTACAAGGGTTGGTGATGTAAAATGGATAAGCATACAAAAGGCTTCCCAATCAGCCATGTCATCGGATTCTTCATGTCATTAGTCCTGACGTTCGGAGCAGCATGGATTGCCCTTCAGAGCTCACTTTCAATGAAGGCAGTCATGTGGATCATCGGCACACTGGCAGTTACCCAGGCCGGAATCCAGCTATACATGTTCATGCACATTAATGAAGGCGATGATAAAATGACCAATAACATCAATATCATTTATTCAGCTTTTATAGCAGTCGTTATAGTTGCCGGATCCATCTGGGTCATGACTTCTGGACACTCGCATTAAAAAAATAGAAACCAGGTATTCCTTTTTAGGAACGCCTGGTTTTTTTGTTCATTGCGACGCTTCGGACAGCTTTGGATTGTGTGGTCGAGATTTTGTCCGAACTTGATGC
>NZ_JAGGQM010000036.1:0-15875 GCF_018613295.1 Bacillus sp. ISL-39 | reverse complement strand
TAATGAGTTAGCTCATAAGTTAAAACGTTGGCTCATGTTCTTATAGAAGAAACATGATCATTTATTGTTTGTTGACGCTTGTTTGTTTAGTTTTCAAAGAACAAGTTGTTCAGTCCGTCGCCCAGAAGCGACTTTATTAATATAACACGCTGATTTGTTATTGTCAACATCGTTTTTTGTTTTTCTTTTTGGTAAAAACCGATGTTTGATTTTCAATTCAACGTTGTTTTCCTGAAGCGAGATTAAATATACCATGGATAAAATATGTTTGCAATATAATTTTAAAAGAATTTTTCACAATAAGATCATTCTTTTCAGGTTTTCCGAGTTTCTTCTTATTTAATGTTTTTAATAATAATTTCTTACAAGTCCTCATATAATGCGTTGGACAAACTATTTTACAGAGGTGATCCTACTTGCTGCAATCAATTGCACTATATCTATCATTATTAATGGCAATCCTTTTATTTAGCATGGCCTATATTGAAGCCATTAAAATTGCAAACACTGAAGGAAAGGTACACGGAGGAACTCTTATTTTAAGCTCTGTCTGTGCATTATTATTTTCAAGGTTCACTTACCTATTCATTTAAAAATATTTAAAAAATCCCCTCTATGAAGGGGATTTTTTTGTTTACACCTTAAGGTTTTGCATCTATACTCTTACAGTTTTTCTCTAGCAGCCTGGCGCAGCAGTTGTAAATCTCTCCACATATAAGCTACTTCGACATATTCTCTGCCTGCAATTTTCACAACTTCCTCCCCAGCTTTTTGCGG
The DNA here is from genome assembly GCF_018613295.1 of Bacillus sp. ISL-39. Lineage (NCBI taxonomy): Bacteria > Bacillati > Bacillota > Bacilli > Caryophanales > Bacillaceae > Bacillus > Bacillus sp. ISL-39. The sequence goes on along the minus strand of NZ_JAGGQM010000036.1, from coordinate 15,098 downwards.
CTGAAGGCTTTCATAAAATTTCCGGCTTTCATTATCGGCTAACACCCACACGAGGATGGATTCGTAATTTTGATTCAGCAAATCATCCACACCGGCTTGCAGCAGCCTCAGGCCCAGTTTTCCTCTTTGATACTCTTTAAGGATATAGATCGCGTACAATTCTCCATCGGCTTTAAAATTCCCTGATCTTTCTTTTCCAAAGGATGCAAAGCCTACTATTTCCCCTTCTGGATTAATAGCGACAAAAACAGGAGAGATATTAGCACTTTCTGATAAGCTTTTTTCCCATAAAGGTTTCCGGTCCTCCACCTTTAAAGTATCCAAGTAATCCTGGCTTATAATCCCCTGATAAGTTTCTTGCCAGCTTCTGACGTGAACCCTGGCAATTCCGCTTGCATCATCTTTTGTAGCCTTTCTGATCTGCACATACATCCCCTACCCCGATATTGATTTGATTTCGGCTTGATTTTTCAGCTTCATTTTTCTTTCATCTACTAAAAACAAAGTTATGCCTACGATAACAACTAGTCCTCCGATAATCTGAGTCCAAATGACTTTTTCACCGAGCAGATAGAACGCAAGTACGGTTGCGCCAACTGGTTCAAAAAGTATCGCCATCGAAATAACTGAGGCGCTAATCCATTTTATAGACCAGTTAAACAATGTGTGGCCAAGCAAAGTTGGGATCAGCGCGAGGAGGATAAAGTAGACCCAATCGCTCGTAGGATATGGATAGAACGAGTCACCAACAGCTATTACATAGAAGAACAATGTAATTGAACTGATGCTATAGACGATAAAGGTATAGGTTATTAAAGACATCCTTTTTCTGACTGTTTGGCCAAATAAAAGGTATACGGTTACCAATGCACAGGCTACAATCGCCAAAAAGTCCCCAAACAGTGCACTTCCGCTGATTTTAAAATCACCCCAGCTGATGATGACGCTGCCGCCAATCGCAATCACACCGCTTAAAATCGCTTTAGCTGAAACACGCTCTTTAAAGAACAGATAAGCACCCACGAATGCAAATAGAGGCTGAAGAGTGACCAGCACAGTTGAGCTTGCTACCGAGGTATAGTTTAGTGATTCAAACCAGAGGATAAAATGGAAGGCCAGAAATATCCCGGCTATTCCGGTGAATACCCAATCCCGTTTCGTAATAAGACGAAGTTCCGAAACATACTTTATAAGAAATACCGGCAGCATTAATAGTACTGAAAAAAATAATCGGTAAAAAGCTATGACTCCGGACGGCGCGGATGAGACCTTGACCAGGATCGCAGAAGTTGAGACTGCCACGACGCCGATTGCTACCGCCATATAAGGATTTACTTTAGGTGACTGCATTTCTATTCTCCTTTAAGTTACACAATGTGAATTAAATGTATTTTACAATGAATTCGAACTTTTATCTTGAATTAAATTTTATTTTTTATAAAAAGTTTAGTCTGTGATTTTTAGGGAAAGTAAATACATCTTATTTAGGGGCAGGAGAAACGATATGTTCTATTCAATTGATATGGAAATATTGCTAAAGTTGGGGATTTCCGCATTCCTGGGCCTGGTGATTGGGCTCGAACGGGAGATTAAAAGAAAACCGGTAGGACTTAAAACAAGCCTTGTTATATCGATCGTCAGCTGTCTTTTAACGATTGTATCAAGTGAGTCGGCTTATATGTTCCCTGGGGATGAAGATGTGAATATCACGATGGACCCGCTCCGTTTGGCAGCGCAAATCGTCTCAGGGATAGGTTTCCTAGGTGCCGGAGTTATTTTACGAAGAGGGAATGACACAATTTCAGGTCTGACCACGGCAGCGATGATTTGGGGTGCCGCTGGAATTGGCATCACGGTTGGCGCCGGGTTTTACTGGGAAGCCATTGCTGGTGTTGCTCTACTCATTGTGAGTGTGGAATTCATACCGTTCCTGATGACTTTCATAGGTCCAAGACAATTAAGGGAAAAAGAGATCCGGCTGCAGTTTAATGTCAATAGCCGGGAAAGCATAGCCGATATTATTACCAGGATCAAAGAGGAAAAAATCGCCTTAAAAAATGTCCGTATTAAGGATCTTGCAGAGGGAAATCAGCTGGTGCAATTGATTGTAACCGTGGACTTCCGCAGAAAGACGACGGATGTGTATGAAACGGTGTCGGATATTGAAGGGATCAACAGGGTTGAAATTGAAGGTTTGTAGGAGGAAAGCCGCTGAATTGCGGCTTTTTTATTTTTACATAAAATTTTGTCTTGCATGTCCAGCGAGATGGTTATATAATCTTTCTTGTACCTTATCTATTCAGATACGGGGGATTAGCTCAGCTGGGAGAGCGCAACGCTGGCAGCGTTGAGGTCAGGGGTTCGAGCCCCCTATTCTCCACTTACTAAAAAAGCCGTCAAACCAATTGGTTTGACGGCTTTTTTCATTATTGATTGTCCTTTTGATAATAGACCACTGTTTCATATGCCCTTAATTTGCCTAGTTCTACTTCTTTATAATTTTGTACGATTAATTCCGCATTAGTAATTTCAGTTAATAATGCTTCTCCCTCAAGGAAAATCTCCTCGCTGCTGAAGTTACATAACACAACAACCTTTTCATTCTCACTTCTTCGCTCATATGCAAAAATCTTTGGATGATCCTCAAGTAATAGATTGAAGTCACCGGTTGTGATAACATCTAATTTCTTTCTAAGAGCAATTAAATGTTTATAATGATAAAAAATAGACTCTTTATCTGCTAAAGCGGCTTCTACATTAACTTCTTTATAGCGTGGATTTACTTCGATCCATGGAGTTCCTTTCGTGAACCCGCTATGAATTTGTTCGTTCCACTGCATAGGAGTCCGGGCGTTGTCCCTGCCTTTTACATAAATCGAGTTCATGATATCTTCTGTTGGAACACCAAGAGAACGTTTTTCTTTGAACATATTTATTGTCTCGACGTCTTGATATTGTTCTATCGATTCAAACTTAACATTTGTCATTCCGATCTCTTCACCCTGATAAATATAAGGTGTCCCCTGCATCATGTGAAGGCAAGTCGCAAGCATTTTGGCAGATTCCACTCGGTACTCCTGGTCATCACCAAACCGGGAAACAATCCTTGGCTGGTCATGGTTATTCCAATACAAGCTATTCCAACCTGTGCCATGCAATTCAGTCTGCCACTTTGCCAGATTCTCCTTTAAATCAACCAGGCTCAAAGGTTTAAGATCCCATTTTTCAGTAGGACCACTATCTAAACCCATGTGTTCAAAGGTAAAAATCATGTTAATTTCCTTATTTTCAGGATTTGTGTACATAACCGCATCTGAAGTACTCGCTCCCGGCATCTCCCCAACAGTCAAAATATCGTAGTGAGATAGAACTTTTTCATTCATCTCTCTCAAGTATTCATGAATCTTTGGTCCATTTACGAAGTATGGACCTCCATCCCCATATATAGCACCTTCTTTAACCTCCCCATCCGGAAGACCAGGGACCTTAGAAATAAAGTTAATGACGTCCATACGAAAACCGTCTATGCCTTTATCAAGCCAAAATTTCATCATAGTGTAAATTTCATTCCTCAGAGCTGGATTTTCCCAGTTCAAATCAGGCTGTTTTTTTGAAAAAAGATGCAGATAATATTCATTTGTATTTTCTTCATAATCCCAGGCCGGCCCACTAAAAATCGATCCCCAATTGTTCGGCTCTTTTCCTTTTTTTCCTGGCTTCCAAACATAATAGTCTCGATACGGATTATCCAGGCCTTTCTTCGATTCTACAAACCAGGAGTGTTCGTCAGAAGTATGATTCACTACTAAATCCAAGATGATTTTCATTCCTCGCTGATGAGCAGCATCAAGAAGATGATCCACATCCTCCATCGTTCCAAATTCCTTCATTATTTGGTAGTAATCCCTTATGTCATAACCATTATCGTCATTTGGAGAATCATAGATAGGACTTAGCCAGATCACATCCACGCCGAGCTCCTTTAAGTAATCCAACTTTTGGATAATCCCTTGCAGATCCCCAATACCATCCCCATTGGAATCATAAAAACTTCTAGGATAGATTTGATATACTATACTTTTTTTCCACCATTGTTGGTCATTCTTTACCTTTTCCACTACAGTATCTCGATTTTCCATTTCTCCGGCTCCCTTACTTCAGATAAATTCTCAACCCTAACGTCTCCCGAGTAGCCATAAACCTTCATCCTTTTTACTTGGCTTTTCCACTGCTTATCTCCGCTTATATTTACATTAACTCTCAGATAACCGTCATTCATTTCAGTTTGGAAATTTGTGATGGAATATTGACCATCTTTATAGCCAAGGGAACTTCCATCATCTTCATACAAACTGAACTTCCCTTTATCACCAGCATAAACTTCAATCTCAAGGATTTGATTTTCAGTTGTGTTTTGAACCTCTGATCCAATAGGAAGAATGGTTCCTTCTTTAATAAAGATTGGGAGCTTATCTAACACTGCTTCAATTAAGACATACTTTCCACCTTGATATGATTCTTTAGTCCAGTAATCATACCAAGCTCCCTTAGGAAGATAGATGGACCGATGGGTCTTACCAGGCCGTAAAATAGGTGCGATCATGACATTGCTTCCTAAAAGGAACTGATCACTGATATTAAATGTATTTTCATCCTCAGGATATTCCATCACAAGAGGACGAACGATTGGGACTCCCGTTTGGGATGACTCATGGAATAGGGAATATAGATAAGGAAGCCACTTATATCTCAGTTTGATGTATTTTTTGACTATTTCAGTTGTGTCTTTACCAAAAACCCATGGCTCCTGTCGGATACTGTCCTGTACACTATGATTCCTGAAATAAGGCATGAAAGCCCCGACCTGCGTCCACCTGATCAACAATTCAGGTGTACAGTCAGAAGAGAAACCGCCAACATCCGCTCCAGTAAAAGCAACCCCTGATATGCCAAGATTCATGATCATCGGCAATGACATTTCAAGATGCTCCCAGTGACTTCGGTTATCCCCCGTCCAGACGGTGGCATACCTTTGGATACCCGCATAACCAGCACGAGTCAAAACGAAAGGACGTTTATTGGGAAGAAGCTCAGAAAGTCCTTCGGCAGTTGCTTTGCTCATGTAAAGTCCGTAGGTGTTGTGCATCTCCAAATGCGATTTCAGTTCTCCATCCACATCATGCATCACATCAAGATCCATGGTCTTGCTTTCATTAAAGACAGATGGTTCGTTCATATCATTCCAAATTCCCTCAATGCCGAGGTTGGTATAGAATTGATGCAAACTTCCCCACCAATTCCTAGCGTCAGAATTCATGAAGTCAGGAAATGCACTCGTCCCAGGCCAGACATCCCCATGATATATCTGCCCATCAAGATACTTACAAAACAGGCCTTTCTTTACCCCTTCTGTGTATACCGGATACTGACCATCCTTTTTCACTCCTGGATCTACAATTGGCACAACCTTGATCCCTTCATTTAATAGAGTAGAGATTAGATTATCAGGTTGAGGAAAATGATCCTTATCAAAGGTAAATACTCGATAATCTCTCATGTAATGGATATCGAAAAATATACAATCCAAAGGGATTCCTTCTTTTTTGAAACGATTTGCGACTTCCAGGACCTCTTCTTCTGACCGATAGCTATAGCGGGACTGATGATATCCAACCGCCCATTTGGGAGGAAGACTCATTTTTCCTGTCAGTTCAGTGTAAAGGGTGGTGATTTCCTTTAAATCCCCACCAACAAAAAGGTAGAAGTCGATTTGGCCACCATTGGCACTCATCCTAAATTTATTTGAATAGGTCTGGGTATCAAATTCGGTTTTAAACGTATTGTCAAAGAAAAGTCCATATGATCTTTGCTTGTTGTGAACAGTAAAATACGGAATGGATTGGTACAGTTCGACCGTGTCCTTATTGTGTGGTGCATAAACGTCCGTATTCCACATCGACAGTTTCGAACCTCTCTTATTGAGGAAGCCGGTCTTTTCTCCAAACCCATAAAAGGCATCTTCAGCTTCCATCAGTGAATCAAAAAATACTTCACCACTGTTTTTATAAAAAGCTGCCGGGCTCCCCGACTGAAAAACTGTTCTTTGATCTTTCGATATCTTTATTGTAAAAGGATCTTTGGTTACCTCAACTTTTACCGAATCACAGGTGATCATTAATTGGTCATACGATTCCTGAAACGATGCCTCATGAGGCACTTGCTTAAGTGAAACAGCAATGCTCGACCCCGATTCTACTTCTCCAAATGGATTTATGATGATCCTAGGAATCTTTTTTTCTGCAAAATAAATCAAAAACTCACCATGCTCATTTGTCCCTGTTAGCATATGATCTTTCCACGAGAAAGATTTGACTGACCCAACATGTAATTTAGGCTCGCCTTCGATCTTTTCCTGGGATGGAAGGACAGCAAAACTAGTTGTATCTAACACATTCATTCCTCCATGTACTCAAGCTTTTTTCTTTCCGTTTACAAAAACAGCTTTTCCTTCTGAGTTAGCTTCATCAGGAAGATAAACATCAAATTCTTCTGTTGGTCCACTTACTGAAATCCTCCATCTATCCGATTCTTCTATGACGTCAACACTCCACTGATTATTCAAGTGGTCATTGATTCTTTCTGATAATCCATCCTTCAAATAAACCCTCAATAATGGTCTGACATAACTGGTAATATCATTGGAAACCCAAGAACCTAATTGAAGCGTTTGATCCACATTCGTTAAAATTACGGACCCTTCTTTTACGTAAACAGGAATATGGTCAAGTGGTGAATCAATCAATTCATAGGCAGGACCAATAATTCTTTTTCCGTTCCAGAAATCAAACCAATTCCCTTCAGGGAAATAAACTTTTCTTGAAGTTGCACCTTCTTCTGTTACAGGAGCAACCAATAAAGAAGATCCAAAATAATATTGGTCGAATACTCCTTCACCTCGTTGATCTTCAGGGTTCTCCATAAATAAGGAGCGCATTAATGGAATACCTGTTTCACTAGTTTTTCTTGCTTCGTTCCAAATGTAAGGGAGCAGGTTCATTCGGACATTGGCATAAAATCTATATCCCTCAATTGCAACGTATTGATTGGTTCTCTCTGCAATATTCCATGGAGTGCGGTCCTGATTAAACTCACCTTTGCTTTCAGCGTGATATTGCATGATTGGGCAAAAGGCTGCCATAGCTGCAGATCTGACAAACAATTCGGCCGTTGGAATATCACCGTTGAATCCCGCTAAATCCCAGCCCCAAAATGGAATTCCTGACATCCCAGAAGTGATACCTGCAGCCAAAGATCGCTTAAAGGCGTCAAAAGTCGATCTTTCATCCCCTGCCCAATGTGCCGGGAAGTTTTGAGCTCCCATATATCCCGCACGGCTAAAGGTCATTGAATCTCCGCTTTTAAAGTCATTAGCGAATTGGTAGTACGCCTCTATATAATCATTTGGATACAAGTTACGCATTTCGTCGCCGGTTTTCCCATCAGCAAATAGCAATTCGTCTCCGAACACAAACTCCCCACCATCTGTTTTGAAGCCATCTACTCCAATTTCTAGCAAATACTTCCGTTTGCTAAACCACCATTCTTTGGCTACTTCATTTGAAAAGTCCATCAATAGACTTTCTTTAAACCAACCTTCAGGCATCCTGTATGGAGATCCGTCTTTCTTTTTGACAACATATCCATTTTTCAGCATATATTTTTCATCCGCATCTTTTTGTGGATGCGTTTGCCTGTTTAAGTATTTTTTAATCGGAATCTGCCACAGAAGAACTTTCAACCCGTTATCATGCAGGTATTCAAACAATCCCTTCGGATCCGGCCATCGTCCCCATTCAGGAAACTCAATTTCGTTGTAGGAATGACTTTCTCCATTAACTTTCACATCATATTGGGCATCATTGAACATGTAATAAGTGGCTTCATCACTCCACTGTTCCAGGACTAGAACAGTTGCTGGTATCTGATATTCATTTGTTTTCTCAACTTCTGAACGGGTCAGACTGTCCCTGTCCCAGTTATTGCTCGACATCCAGGGTCCAAATGCCCAAACGGGTGGTAATACTGGTTTGCCAGTTTTCGAAGTAAAGGTTTCAATCACTTCTTTTGGTGTTCCAAAGAATGCGGTAATAAAGGTGCTTTGTTCTTTTTCTGACATCCTTATCTTAATAGACATGGCATCCTTCAATGAGTGAGCGATGTCAAAATGGGTGTACCTGTTGGTATTAACCACCAAGCCATATCCCATTGAACTGATGTAAAAAGGAACAGGTATATAAGTCCTTGTACCTTGGTCTCGATACTGGTTATAAACATAGCAATCAATGATATTCCCTCGCTGCTCAACAGCGTTATATCTCTCTCCGAATCCATAAAAGCTTTCGTTCATCGGTGTATGCAAATTAAGCCTTAAGTCTCTTATAAACTGATTTTCATCAGTCGTACATTCAATAAAGGAAAGGAAATCATGTGATTTTAAAAGTGTTTTGTTGGCATCTTTTATGCAAATAAAAAATGGATCTATCTGCAGGTCAATAGTAAATTCTTGGTTCATGGATCTAAGGGTAAAAGCTTCATATTCTGCCTGGAGAAATTCTTGATTAATATTAGAATCAATATTGATATAAAACTGGTCTTCATTGAAGCCCAAATTGATTTGTAATGAAAAACCATCCTCATCTTTCGCTAACAAGACTACTTCACTCTCAGCCTTTTCAAATAAGCGGAATTCATTTAGTACCCGGCGTTTTAGAGGGGTGATTGGAAACCACTCTGATTGCACCTTAAGGTTCTCGGCTTGAAAAGCAGAGAATTGATAACTGAATTCCTCCTGCTTGGTCTGAGGCTCGATAATTCCAGTCCAAATGTATACTTTTTTATCCTCAAGATATTTTCGAGTCAACTCATTTTTCTTTACTGTTTCACCGCTAGTTGACTTTAAAGTTAATAAAACTGAATCTACTTCGCCTTCAGGCCATACCTGGCAAGCTACTGTTATAGGTTCTTCGGTAGTCGGATTATGTGGACTGCGTTCTGTAAGCTGCGGTTCGTAAATGTTATGATTGCCAAAGGGTGTATGTACTATTTTGTACTCTTCTATTGAATCAACCTTATAGTGGTCTATCATTTCAATAATCACTTTTCCAAGCTCGGATTCCTCTGTTGACTCTTTTTCAATTAACCCTTTTGCCAAATTTAAATAGGTATTTGCTTTTTCATAGTTGCCCTTTTCCAAAAAATACAAAGACAATAGTGCGGTTGCTGAAGAAGATTTTTTCTTACCTTCAATCGTTTTTAGTACCCCTGTATTATTCACTAACTGCCTTTCAATTTGACCAACTGCTTCTACCACAATTAAGTCTTCCGGAGAAAACAATCCATATGGCATAACTGCAGTAAGCATATCCAAAGAAATTTGCCGTTCATTCACTGCATCAAGCAACATCCCCCCAGAAAGTAGAAAGTCAAAGACAAAATCTCTGATTTCCGTGATTGTTTTTTGGAGTTCATATTGCTGGAGATAATTTTTGGATTGAGTTAATGCCGCATATACCATTGCAATGTTCGAAACATAAATATCTTTCTTGCCGTCTCCCCAGATACGTTCAAAAGGTTTTCTCCAATTATCCTGGAGAAACGTTAAGTAAGGTTGAACATTAACTGCTTTCAAACTCTCACTATTTATTTCTTTTAAATGGTTCTGCACATTCCATAACCAGGTAGCAATAAGGTATATGCTGTCTTTATCGAGTTGAGGTTTATGGTTAAGAAGAATTCTTTCCGAGGATGGATAATCATTATTTAACTGGTATACATGAGCTTTAAGCAGCTTGCTGAACATTGCTTTTGAATCCATATGTCTCTCCCCTTATGTTAGAAGAGAAGGATATGAGGATGCCTCGATATCCTTCTCCAGATTTGATTACTTCAGCTTCTCTAATTCTCCCTGCATAACTTTCAACGCTTCTTCAGGGCTCTTTTTACCATTCACCACATTTTCTAGTTCCTTTGTGATCAGGTCACTCATTTTACTCCAATCTTCAATTACTGGAGGTAAAACAAGCGTATCCATTGCTTCAAAAATAACTTCCCTGCTTTCTGGAGGAGTTTGTTCCAGATAAGGCTTTAAGATATCTTCATTCGTGATTGCTGGAAGTTCCCATGAACTTGCAATTCGAATTTCTGCCGCTTCGTCACTAGCGCTCATGAAGCGTGCAAATTTATAAGCAGCGTTTTGAGCATCTGAGTCCTTTGAAACTGCTAATCCATTTGCGAAGAAGTGATGAGCCTTTTGTGTATTGCCTGCTTCAAGTGCAATATCCCATTTGAATGGTACATCTTTGAAAGCGGATAGCATCCAGATTCCAGTATGCAAGATTCCGATTTGACCGTTCTTAAACAAATCTTCTGGTGACTGGCCAGATAGATCACCTACAGAAGGAGTAACTTTATATTTGTTCACCTTATCAACCATATATTGAAGAGCTTCTGCATTTTCAGGGCTATCGATGGTTACTTCTGATTTGTCTTCATTGAATACAGATCCGCCATTCTGAGCAATAACTTTATAGAATTCATGGAACTGAATCGGTGAATAAGTACCCCAGATCTTTTCACCCTTGTTTGTGAGTTTTTGTGCTGCTGCCAATTCATCTTCCCATGTCCATTCTGCAGTTGGATAATCTACTTTCGCTTTATCAAACAAGTCTTTATTGTAGAAAGTAACAACGTTTGAGAAGCTTTCCACCATTCCATATTGCTTTCCTTCGTATTGATAAGCTTTATATGCTTCTTGATTTAATTTAGATGGATCAAAGTCCTTATCTTCTTCAATGTATTTAGACAGGTCCGCTAAAGCTCCCTTCGAGGCATAACTAACGAAGTTTTCATAGTTAAGCTCGAATACATCCGGTGCTTTTCCGCCAGCAATCATGGTTTGCAGCTTTGTAAAATAATCATCATAAGCAGCAATCTCATAATCTACTTTTACATTTGGATTTTGCTTTTCAAAAGCACTGATCATGTCCTGTAGGTCTTTTTCATGGTCAGTACCTGGTGAAAAGGTAAAGTAATTGATTGTTACCTTTTCATCTTTGCTGTCTCCAGAGCTTTTTTCCGAATCAGAACATCCTGCCAACACAGTAAAAGTAAGCATAAATAGTAGAACAATAGCCGAAATAAGCCTTTTGTGAGTCATCTTAATTCCCCCTTATTATTCTTTCATTCCACTCATTGTCATTCCTTGAATAAAGTACTTCTGCGCAAATAGATAGACTGCAAGTATTGGCAAAACACTAATGACCACACCTGCCATCATCATGTTCCAATTCGTTTCCCACCTCCCTTGCAGAAGAGATAATCCTAACGGCAAAGTAGCAAAACTTTTATCATTAATTACAATAAGTGGCCATAAGTAATTGTTCCAAGACTGCATGAATGAAAAGATGCCTAACGTCGCGAGTGTTGGTTTAGATAACGGCATGATTACTCGCCAGAATATTGAAAAATGGTTGGCACCATCCATGAATGCAGCCTCTTCAAGTTCTTTCGGAATCGACAAGAATGCCTGCCTTAACAAAAAGGTTCCAAAAACACTAAACAATCCAGGGACGATTAATGCCTGGTATGTATCAAGCCAGCCAAAGTTTTTCATTAAAATAAACTGAGGTATCATGGTGACCTGCGCTGGAACCATCATAGTGGCCAGGTATAATAGGAAGAGTTTATCCCTGCCCCAAAATTGCATCCTGGCAAACGCATAAGCTGCCATAGAACATAAAAGCAGTTGGCCTAAAGTAGTAAGAACCGCCACTAACAAGGAGTTTCCCAAAAAGTGAAGCATTGGGAACGCCCCAGTCACATCCTTATAGTTTTGAAAGGTTGCATGATCAGGGATAAACTGTGGTGGAAAGACCATTGTTGCTCCTTGATTCTTTAATGAAGTAGAAATCATCCATAGAAAAGGAAGCAGCATTGCAATTGCACCTAAGATCAAAACGATGTACAGTAAACCTTTTTTAAATATCCTAAGACTTGTAAGTTGATAGTCGTTCTGAAGGACAGTTGATTGTTTTGTAACCGTATTCATTTCCATGTTCAATCCGCCCACCTTTTCTGCATTTTCATCTGGATCAAAGTAATCACAAATATGACGATGAATAAAATCCATGACATTGCGGAAGCGTAGCCCATTTCAAAATACCGGAAAGCATGATTGTATATGTTTTGAACTAGCACATTGGTTGCGCCGCCAGGACCGCCTTCAGTCATGATCATGACCTGGTCAAAAACTTGGAATGAGTTAATCAAAGAAATGATGGTTACAAAAAATGTCGTAGGTGTCAAAAGCGGGAGGGTGATATTCCAGAATTTCTTCCAGGAATTTGCCCCATCGATATCTGCGGCTTCGTAGTAGGAGGTAGAAATATTTTGTAGGCCGCCTAAGAATAGTACCATAACAAATCCAATGTCTTTCCAGACACTTGTGATGATGATAGCTGGCATTGCTAGACTTTCATCTTGGAGCCAATTAAGCCCCTCAATACCAACAAATGATAAGAAGTAATTTATTAATCCGTAACTAGGGTTGAACAGCCATTTCCATACAAGAGATACGGCAACCCACGATGTCACTACTGGTAAAAAATACGCTGCTCTGAAGAATGCTCTTAATTTTACTTTTCTATTAAGCAGCAAAGCACATGCTAATCCGAAAATCATTACTAAGGGTAAATATCCAATAATGAAAGTTATCGTATGGGTAAACGCTGCCCAAAATTCTTTATCCACCATTAGCTGTTTGTAATTATCAATTCCGACGAATTCCATAGTGGATATTAGGTCCCAGTTCGTAAAGCTGATGGCTAATGATGATAAAAGCGGGAAAACGATAAAAGTCAAAAAACCGATTAAATTGGGCAAAAGGAACACAGTTACCCAAAAGGCTGTCTTTTTCTTTGTCATACCAACCATGTTCTCACCTCAATTTAATATAGATTTAGATTCTTCATAGATTGGAGCCTGAAACAAATGAGTGATTGCGAGTAAGGCTGCCCCTTTTAGCCATGAATCATCTCCGAGTTCTGTTGGCCTTATTTCTGTTTGGATATTTGCGGCTGAAAAAAAGTTCACCCTTGCAATATCTACAGCGGCATCCAGGAATAAGTGCTTGTATTTCATCCCTTCTCCAATAAGCAAAATTGTATGGGGATTAAGTGCGTTAATTGCATTTAGTATGCCGTATCCCAGGTTTTCACCAAATGATTTCATCAATTCAATTGCAAGAACATCACCTTTTTCTGCTGCAGTAGATACTTCTTCAAATGAAAAATCTTCAATGATTGTTTCAGGATAGCTTTCTTTTATCTCACTGCCACGGTTAAATAGAAAGAATTCAGATGCATACATTTCAAGGCAACCTTTTTGTCCGCAGTGACATGGATACCCGCCAATTTTCATTACCGTATGGCCAAACTCACCAGCCCCCCCGGATTCTCCGTAATAAATTTTCTTATCGACCACGAGGGACATACCTAATCCGGCACCAACAGAGATACAGGCGAAGTTTGATAGCTCTTTTCCTTCTCCATACCATAATTCAGCCATTGTGTAAGCGTTGACATTTTTATCAATGAATACAGGAATATTGTTCAGTTGCTGGCTTAACAATTGACATAAAGGAACGTTCTCCCATCCCAGCATTGATGATCTAACTATTGTCCCTTCCTGGCGGTTAATTAATCCGGAAGCTGCGATTCCAATACCTATAAGTTGTTCCATTGGCTTATCAGCACTTTGTAAAAGCTCCTTAATTTCATCAGCAATCATCGATACAACATCCTGGATATTATCAAATCTGTTAAACTTCTTTTCTACTAATTTCATAATGTCAGCATTTAAATTGGTTAAAGCGAATAGAACTCTTTTCTCTTCGATCTTCACACCAACCGTATAGCCATAATCCGCATTAAACTCCAGCAGTACAGGCCTTCTACCCCCAGTGGATGTCGCAACACCAACTTCCCTTACCAGATCAACGGCCATTAGTTCGTCAACAATGTAAGTGATTGTCGATAAACTCATCTTGGTAATCTTAGAAACATCAGACCTGCTGATTCTGCCTGACTTCCTTATTAAATTAATTACTATGGAACGGTTAATTTCTTTGATTAGATCCTTACTGCCTTTCCTAAGTCCATTCATGTAATCCATCTCCATAATTTACTAATTAAAGAGTAACTTACTTTCTTCATTGAAGCAAGTAAGTTTTTTCAATATTTTTCGACAATTTTATGTACAAATAAATAGACTGCTGATTAGCAGTCTAGCTGGTCTTCTTATTGAAGATAAGCACCCGATAGTTTAAGTACATCTTTTCACAAACTATTTCCAAACTTCATCTAATTTATCCGAATAGAAATCAATCGCCTTTTTATAACTTAAGATTTTATCGTCTGTTGTTGTATTTATTAAGCATTTCAGTAACAGCTCCATCGCTTTATTATGCTCGTTTAAATTATACAAGGTCATCGAATAGAATGCTTGAATTGCTCTATTGTTTGGAAAAGTTTCAATTCCCTTTTGAAATGTCTTTTTAGACTTTTCATATTCCCCCAATGTTCTATATGTACTACCTAATCCTATAAAAGCTCCTTCCAGTTCATTTGGAGCCAACCCTAATTTGATTGCAGTTTCGTAAAAGGGAACTGCTTTGCATTCTTCTCCTAATAAATCATAACTCCAAGCACACTGGTAGTTAATCGAAGCATTTTCAGGGTACTTCTGTACCAGTTTCATAAGTAATTCGTTAGATTCTTTATGACTCCCACTTTTCCGTAAATCAATAGCGTTATCTAATTCTATTTCCAACCTTTTCAACTCCATTACTTTTTATGTTTGTTCCACTATCCTGCTTCGTTTGTTCAATAAGAATTCAACAAAAAAGGCGGTTAATCCTCCCCTGGATCAACGCACCCTAAAAGATATTGCAAGAAACCATTAAATGTTTTTGAACAGGCTTTTACTTCCTCTAAATCCATCCCTATAAATGGAACAGTAACATGTGTAATTCTTTCGTTCTA
>NZ_JAGGQM010000035.1:0-13557 GCF_018613295.1 Bacillus sp. ISL-39 | reverse complement strand
ACAAACTATTAGCTGGTTTAGCTCAATAAGAAACAACTGCCTTAATCCTTCTTGGATTAAAGCACCCTTACCTTAAATTATAATGGTTCACAAACCTTTTAAGTCCTGTTAACTCACAGAATTAATTTATACTCCAAGTAATGCATCGGCAATTATTTAAGCATATAATCAATTCTAAAATGTATCCTTTATCTTTCAACCTCAAAGTTAAACAAGTTGGCAAGTCTGACTAACTCCTCAGAATCACCCTGCTTTTTATTCAACAACCCCTGATTAGTCATATAGTATACATAATTTTTGGTAACGATATATAACGCAGCTGTTCCATATTCTGTTGTAGTAGGTTCATGTAGGAATGCCCGTTGACCTGAAACACTTATTTCCGTGACTTTTGTTCCGTAGAGGGGATGTTCGGGAAAGAAATACCTACTCATTTCTTCAACTGATCCCGTTTCATTCTTTGTATAATGTACTGAAATAAACCTTCCTTCTGAAGTCGGGTAAAAGGCCTGTGTAAATATTTGTTCTTTACTACCTATATTTTCAACAGATACTGCAAGGAGTGGTTCTCCTGAGATTGTATTAATCTCCTTGTAGGCATCCATTGGATAAACGACATATTCCATTCCTTTTTCGGTTAAAACCGGTGTCTCTTTCCCGTTGACCACTTCCATTGTATACAGCTTTTCTTCTTTTGATAGCATTCCTGAAACAAATGAATCTTCATTGCCCAATTGAATAATGAGCAAAAAAAGAAGAGAAAAAGTGATACTTATAGTTGATGCGTAACCGAAAATTTTGAAAACTCGAGATTTAACCTTTTCCTTATAGATTTGCCTTTCCAGTTTTCTCCTGACTAAATCGGCTTGTTTCTGATTCCATTCCAAATCATATTCTACTTTCTGAAGAGCACGATTATAAGTGTTCAATTCACTTTGTATGTTCATTTAACTCCGACTCCTTAATCAATCTTTTTTCCAAAGCTAACATCCCACGATGCAATGTGGACTTTACTTTACTTTCCGAACAATTCAATATTTCCGCTGTTTCGGTAATTGAAAAACCCTTGATCTTTCTAAGGATGATAACTTCCCGGTGCGATTGTTTAAGTGCACTTAATGCTTCGTGAATTTCCTTTGAACTTTCTTTAAGCTGAACAACATTTTCTGGCAATAGTTTAATGTCAATTTGAGGTTGGAATAACTCTTTAAAAAAGCGAATTGGCTTTTGTTTTCTCATGTGGTCAACAGTCACATTATGAGCGATACTGAACAACCATGTTTTTTCGCTAGAATCACCTTTGAAAGTATGATGGTATTTATAGGCCTTAAAAAATATTTCCTGAGTTAAATCCTCAGCTTGCTGATAATCTTTTGTAAGCATAAAAATAAATTTAAAGATTGTTTGATGATACAGATTGTACCACTCATGAATATCCTCTTCCCTGTAGTCAGCCATCTAATTTCTCTCCTTGTTAATTCACTTAATTCTTAGACGTGTGGGTTCGAAAAAGGTTTTGGTTTGTTTTATTATTTTTCATTATATTTTTATCGGCTCCTATAGCAAAAAGAAGGAGCTGGCATAGCAACTCCTTCTTAAATATAACTTTATTGATAGTTTAATTACTTTGAAAATAACGTTCGAGTGACAATGTTAAGTCTTTAAGTTCAGCTATCTCTTCGCTGATCCACTTATTTCTTTCAACAGCTCTTAGAACCTTTTTTGAAGCTGTAAGCAGACTGTTCCCCAGCTCCTCTAATTTGCAAATTGCGGTGAATTCCATTACCCTTTTTTCCTTATCAAATTCGAACGACAATTCAATACGAGATGGACATACTTTTTTCCCAAGAATAACAGGAGTTCCATCCATGAAGTCAAACTTGAATGATTGGCCTACAGAAGAAACTAACAATCCTTTAAATGATTTAATCCACCAAGATAAAATAATTACTACAAAATCAGACCATCCTTCATCGGGAAAATAACGATGGTAATCAACAACAAAAGAAATGTTCCCAATAATATTTTGGTTGAACTCTAGTGAATCTACTTCTACCTCTATAGAAATGGTTTGATCCATTTATATCATTCCCTTATCATAAGGATACCGATAATATTCGACTCCTTACAATGTCAATCCTTCTTCAACATTTCTGCTTCGTTTGATCAATAAGGAATTCAACAAAAAAGGCGTCAATCCTTCCTGGATTAACACTCTTGTTAGTTGAATAGTTCTATTCAATTGCTGCTAATACACCTAAACCGATGACAATTATAGGAACGATTACTAACGTCATTAAAAAGGGGTCTGCCTCTGTTGCTATAAAATTGAAAAATGAAGATATGTATTCCAAAATAAACCTCTCCTGTTTGGTGTAATTTTACACCAAACATAACATTATGTTGTTTTCGGTGCAATACTTATCCAAAATAAAATCTATTTTGGAAAAGAAGTAGTTGCTCAACGCTTAAAAATAAAGGCTCTTTTCTCAAACTTTGTTGCTTTTGACTACAAAATAAAATTAAATGACCCACTTTTCTTCGCAAAATTGACTCCTTTGTAAGAAAAGAGCATGCCAACTTAATACCGACCTGCAAAATGGCCTTATAATACGTTAAAATCGGCTTTAGGATTTTAACAACAATCTTTACGAAAACAGCCAAAATAAAAAATCTCTCCTATTTTAGGAAAGCTTAGTAGAAGTTGACCGATGCCTGTTACATTAGATGGTGACCGTTAGATCTTATATGAAATTGACCTTGATTGTTATACCTGGAATAATAACTGTAATTTAAACCGCCAATTTGATGTTTTGTGAAGGGTTTTTTAAAAAAAGGATATTGACTTCATGGAAAATTCTGAATAAAATACTGATTAATATCTTTTAAAAGCGATGAAGAGAAAAAGTAGAGTGCCCCTGTTTTTTACAGAGAGCTTCGGCAGCTGAAAAGAAGCAAAGACAGACACTTGAAAAATGGTCTCTGAGCTCCGTCCTGAACATGCTTTTTGGCATAAGTAGGATACGGCGAGAATTGGCACTCGTTATCAATGTCACAGTATAAGAGCACGCATTCTCTGCTCCGTACTTGATGAGGCAAATGGTGTGAACCGTTTGCGAAAAAAGGTGGTAACACGTGGGATTCCAAACCTCGTCCTTAACTATTGCAGTTAAGGGCGAGGTTTTTTGTTTTTTTGCTCTTTTTCTAATTTCGTAAGGAGGTCATTCAAATGAGTATTTTTATTGGAGGGGCATGGGCCTATGCAAATGGGTCGCTGCATCTAGGGCATATTTCGAGCCTGCTGCCGGGGGATATTTTAGCGAGATATTATCGCTTAAAAGGAGAACCGGTTTTATATGTTTCAGGGAGTGATTGCAATGGAACTCCCATTGCAATCAGGGCAAAGCAAGAAGGCGTGTCATCAAAAGAAATTGCAGACAAGTACCACCACGAGTTCAAAGAAAGTTTTACGAAACTGGGTTTCTCGTATGATATCTACACAAGAACCGATACAGTGCATCACCATAAGGTCGTTCAGGAAATCTTTCTGAAGCTGCTTGATAAAGGGTTTATTTACAAGAAAGAGATCGAACAGACGTATTGTGAACAGGACGAGCAATTTTTGCCTGATCGGTATGTTGAGGGAATTTGTCCGAAGTGCGGGGCGAACGCTCGAGGAGATCAATGCGATTACTGCTCAAGCGTGCTTGAACCTCTTGATTTGCTGGAGAAAAAGTGTAAATTATGCGGCAATACGCCAACAACGAGAGCAACCGAGCATTTTTACTTTGCATTAAGCTCACTCCAAAATGCATTGGAGAATTATACAAAGAACGCTGAACAAAAACTGCTTTGGAGAGAGAACGCCATATCATTGACCAAGAGGTACTTACATGAAGGGCTGCAGGATCGGGCGGTTTCCAGGGATATGCTTAATGGGGTAAGTGTGCCGGTAAAAGGTTATGAGGATAAAAAAATTTATGTGTGGATCGAGGCAGTTTCAGGCTATTACACAGCAAGCAAGTACTGGGCTGAAGAAACCGGACTGGATGACGCACCTTTTTGGAATTCCGCCGCTAAGTCTTATTATGTTCACGGGAAAGATAATATCCCGTTCCATTCTATCATTTGGCCCGGGATTCTCGAAGGCCTTGGAATCGAAGCACTGCCAACCCATATCATTTCTAATGAATATCTCACATTGGAAAAGAAAAAATTGTCCACAAGCAGAAATTGGGCAGTTTGGGTGCCGGATATCATTGAAAAGTACGACCCTGATTCAATCCGCTACTTTCTGACCATCAATGCACCGGAAAGCAGGGATGCGGATTTTTCATGGAAGGAGTTCATTTACAGTCACAATAGTGAATTGCTGGGGGCTTATGGAAACTTGGTGAATCGGACCTTGAAATTCATACAGAAAACATTTGATGGTATTCTTCCGGAAAAGGTGATTAACAAAGAAATAGCAGACAGGGTTACTCTTCTATACGAAGAAACAGGACAAAATATTGAAAAAGCCAATTTTAAAAAGGCTCTGGAAAAAGTGTTCGAACTAGTGAGATATTCAAACAAGTACTTTGATGAACAACAGCCATGGAAGCAGGTTCATGAAGATACTGAAGCATGTAAACAGACTCTCGCAGACTGTGTATATATCCTCGGAAATCTGGCTAATATCCTGGCGCCGTTCCTTCCTTTTTCAAGTGAAAAGGTTAAGGGTATGCTGCAAATAACGGAACAAAGCTGGGGACCGTTATTGGTGAGTCCTCAGAAATTGACGAAGGTAGAGCCATTATTCGAACGTATTGACCCGGATAGGATCAGCAAAGAGCTGGAAGAGTTGAAGAAGTGTGAAAGAATTTGATATAACCACGTTTTTCATGAAGGCACAAAATTATATAAAATTTTGTACTGTTTTTGCGTATCTAAGATTCGGGTAAATGCAGCATAAAGGGGTGAATCTTTTATGCCGTTTGCCAAAATCGATGACTCTCTATCGCTTTACTATCATATAAAAGGAGACGGGCTGCCTGTTGTTTTTATTCATCCGTTTGTGATGGGGCACAATGTTTTTAAGCATCAGGAAGCACTCGCCGAACGTTACAAGACGATCTTTTTTGACTTGGCGGGGCATGGACGAAGCACGAAGGGAAACAAATCTGTAAGCATTGCGGGACTAGCAGATGATGTGAAGAAGATGCTTGACGAGCTAGGTATCAAGAAAGCGGTGCTCTGCGGCTATTCTCATGGCGGATTGGTTGCCCAGGAATTTGCACTGAAGTATCCTGAACGGTCAGAAGCGTTAATCTTGTCCGGCGGTTTTTCAAAAATTGATACTTTTATCCCGAAGCTTATTATCAAGTTAGTGCAGGTAATGGTTCAATTCGGTCATGTGTCTCTTGCTGCGAAATGGCAGGCAAAGTTTCACCAATGTGATCAGGAGGATGAAAAAGAAATATATGAGTTAGCGCGTCTCTCTGATGCTCATCGTTCGTATGAGTATATTAAATCAGGGCTTCAATATGATTCCAGCAGCCAGCTTCATAAACTGGATATGCCTATCCTTCTGATATACGGTTCATTAGAAAAGCCAATGCATCGTTACCGCATTCCTTTTCTGAAAAAAGCTCCGCAGACACAAGTGGTGTATATAAAGAATGGAACCCATCAGCTGCCGCCCAGGTCTTATCAGGAATTCAATACAATTGTAGACACTTTTTTACGGCCACTCAATGAGTACCAAAAGAAAGAAGCAGGACTGGGTAGGTGGATATGAAGAAAGTTTTACTGTTGGTTGGACCAACGCTTATGATTTTTATTGGACTCCAAGTGCTGGGGAATGTCATAGCTACCTTTATACTCTTTTATAGCTGGCTTCTTGCTGTCCCGTTGCTTGGCCGTGGAATTCAAAGAGAAAGATTCAAAGTGACAGGCAAGGCTGTGATGTTGGGTGTCGGGAGCGGGCTGCTCTTTTTCCTGTTCATTTATGGAGGGTTATACTGGCTGAATATTTATCTTCTGGATATTGATCAGCTGAGGGTGCTGCTTTTGGGGTGGGGTTTTTCCGGACGTGGTGAGATTTGGCTCGTGCTGGTCCTGCTCGTGGCTAATCCAATTCTGGAAGAAGTCTACTGGAGAGGGTATATCTATGAGAAGTTGAGAATGCAAGGGTCATCGAAGTATGCCATTCTGATAACAGCAACTTTTTATACTCTGTACCATTTACTTTCGGTGATTCCAATTTTCGAAGGTTTTTACGGCATTATTGCAGTTGTGCCTGTCTTCATTGCAGGTATATTCTGGGGTTATATCAGAGAGAAAACAGGGATGATAACAGCCGCAATCTTCGGGCATGTACTGAGTGACTTGGGAATCATCTTTGTATATTGGTTTTTGATCAGGTGATTTTAAAAGACCGGGCTATCACCCGGTCTTCTTATTAACTCAACGCTTCAAATGTCTTGCAATCAGTTTCGCGGCTGTTGTCGGCTTGCTCGCCGGAATGGCTGACTACATAGATTTTGTCGGCGCTGCAGAGGTTTCCGTCCTTCCAATAATGACAGTTATTGACTTCACACAATACATCTTTTGCCATCGTTGTACCACTCCTTTTTGGTTGATACAATCTTAGGATGCAGCGAACCAGGAGTCCCTATTCTGGCTAAAATCAGGAAAGCTAAGTTTGTTCTTTTGTTTTTTTCTGGCGTAAATATCGTTTATCCTGCATGAACAGGCTCCAGAAATAGATGAATCCTGGAAACAGAATCAGGAACCCAACAATATAGGTGGTGAATACCGCCCGGAATGAATTTGGGTCTGTAAAAGCGGACTGTATGGTTACTTCTGGATAAACGATGTAAGGTAAATGTGCATTCCCGTAAACATAACTGGCTGCCAGGTATTGCAGCGTAATCATGATAACCGCGAGACGAGGAATCCCTCTGAGCGATTTATTACCAATGGACGGAAGGACGAGAGCAAGGCCGCCAATCAGGAAAAATATAACTGATATTATCAGGATATAGAGATTCTCCATCATGTTATTGTAAATCCAGGCTGCCTCGTTTTTTAAAGTAAGCATGACGGCAAAAGCCATGGCAATTGAAATAGGGCCCATAATTAATGCATCACGTCTATATACATTGTAAGCCTGAATTTCATCTGAAGCTTTTGAGTAATCGGCAAGAAGCAGGGATGAAAGGAAAAGTGTACTGGCTACCGCAAAACCAATAAAAGCGTACACATTCGGGCTTGTAAACAATCGGCCCAGATCCAGGTTTTGAGCTCCATCAGAAATATCGACAAAACCGCCATGTGTGATTGGCAGAACGCTAATAAGTAAGCCAGGAATCAGAATTCCGCTGATGCCCGAAATATAAGTAAGTATCTTCCGATAATCCTCCGCAATATTCGAAAAGACAAGGAAAGCACTTCGCAATGACAATAGCAGCAGAATCATACTGCCAGGGATCAGTAACACAGTTCCCAAAGTATAAGCAGCTCTGGGGAACATGCTGTAAACAGCGACGACCAGCGCAACGATAAATGTATTCGTCACCTCCCATGTCGGTGACAGATAGCGGTTGGCAATATTTGTTGCTTTCGTTTTTGTTTTATTGATATAGACCATTGACCAGAAACCAGCTCCGAAATCCATCGTTGCCATAACAGCATAGATAAAAACGAATCCCCAGAGCACGGTTATGGCAGTTAGCGCGTCAGTCAAAACGGATCATCCTTTCACGTATTGGAACCATACAAAGGGATTTCTTTTTGCTGTGCCCTGTTTAAATCATCCAGGACCGTATTTCTCTTGAAAAAGTAGCGAAGGACGATGATTTCCATAACACCCAGTAAAACGTAAACTCCAGCAAACAGGATGAACAAAATACCCAGGTTAGAGGCGGTTGTCGCTGCATCTTCTGTTGAACATGGTAGATTACCCACGGCTGTCTGCCTGTGCAGGCAAAAATCCAGCCAAATTCTATACCCAGCATGGCAAGCGGGCCAGTAGCTACAAACAGCCACATGAGGAATTTTGGAAACCGGTCCTTCTTTAAAATTTTGTTCCAGACAAAGGCAATCATTGAGAGAGTGATCAACAGCATCCCGACACCGACCATTGCATTAAATAAGGTATGAATAAACAGTGGAGGCCAATGTTCCTCTGGAAAATCATTCAGACCTTTTACTTCAGTGTCAAAAGAATTGCCGGCAAGAAAACTTAAGGCCCATGGAATTTCAATCCCCCATTTAACCGTTTCTGTTTCCCTGTCGGTAAACCCTCCAATTGCCAGAGGTGCATATTTCTGCGTCTCAAAAAGGCCTTCAGCACCTGCCAGTTTCTCTGGCTGGTATTCATGAAGGTATTGTGCCGCTGAATGACCATTGACGGCCGTCAGGATGGAGAATATCCCCCCAATGATCAAACTGGCCATTAAGGCTTTTTGGTGGAACTTATAAATCTTTGAACCAAAGTCACTTCTCAGCATTTTATAGGCAGCAACCGTGGCAATAATAAACGCGCCGGTCATATAGGCTGTGACGACAACATGTCCGGCTGTTACGGCAAAGCTTGGATTAAAAAAGGCAGCCCAGGGGTTGATATCCACCAGTTCACCGTTTTCAACACGGAATCCTCTTGGTGTACCCTGGAAAGCGTGGACGTTCGTGATCAGCACAGCTGAAGCAAGAGCGCCGAGAGCCACAAGTGTAAGGCTGGCGATTCTCATCCATGGTGAGATCCTGTCGGCCGCATAAACATAAATAGACATGAACAAAGCCTCGATAAAAAAAGCATAGATCTCAATTTGGAATGGAAGAGCCATTACTCTGCCGACGACCTCCATAAAGCCTGGCCAGAGGAGAGAGAGCTGGACTCCAGCAATCGTACCGGTTGGGATGCCGACACCAAGTGTCACCGCAAACGCTTTTGTCCATCTTTTAGCCATGACGGCATAATCGATGTCCTGTGTTTTCTGATATAGCAGTTCTGCTGCGAGTATCATCAAAGGCAGGCCAACCCCAATTGTTGCATTGATAATATGGAAACCCATTGTTGTTCCGAAAAGTGAGCGGGCAATTAAGACATCATCCATTATTTTACTTCCCTTCCGTAATATAACTTCCAATATTATTTTCACTTTGATGGAAAATATGTGCTTTTTCTTGGACAAAAAAAAGCCTCCCATCTGAGGGAGGCAAATCCATTATTCATTCAAAGCTTTTCCAAGGGTAGCGATATTTTTTTCCATCACCGTGAAATAGGTTTCATTATTTTCAATATCTTCGTCGGTCAATACGGACAGATTGTGGAGGGTCAGCGATTTTGCGCCTAGCTCATCCTGGACCATTTTTGCCAGCTTGGAATTAAAGTTCTGTTCGTTCAAAACATACTTGATTTTTTCATCTTTTGCATGTGAAATCAACTTTTGAAGCTCTTTTTGAGACGGCTCGTTTGTAGTGGATTGGCCAGAAATACTGATCTGCTGGATCCCGTAACGCTCCTCCCAATAACTGAAGGCAGAGTGTGATACAAGGATTTCATTCCGCTTGGCTGAGCCAATGACCTCTGAAAACTCCTTGTCAAGACCCTTAAGTTGAGCAGATAGCTCGGTATAGTTTTGTTCGAAAGTATCTTTATGCTCAGGCATCTGTTCTGCTAACTGTTCTTTGATTGCAAGAGCCAGCTCGTTTGCGTAAATAGGGTCAAGCCAGACGTGAGGGTCGATATCTCCGTGGTTATGACTATCTTCATCCTCGTGAGCGGCTTCATCATCATGAGCAGCTTCATCCTCGTGGGCAGCTTCATCTTCGTGGGCAGCTTCATCCTCGTGAGCAGCTTCATCCAGGTGAATTGCTTCGCCAACCGGAACCATGTTTACATCTTCGTTTTTAAGTGTTTTGCTGGCTTTATCAACAAATCCCTCAAGGCCCAGGCCGATATAGAAAAATAAGTCTGCGTCTGCCAGTGCCATCATATCTTTCTGGGAAGGCTCGAATGTATGCTCATCCGCTCCCGGTGGGTAGATGGTTTCAACATTGACATAATCACCGCCAATTTGCTGGGCGAAAAACTGGAGTGGATAAACAGTGGTATAGACTTGAAGCAATTCATCGTTTTTCTCTTGATCAGCAGCATCCTGCCCACAGCCGCTTAGAAAAGCAGCGATAACCATAAATAATGATAAAATAAATGCAGTTTTTTTCATATGTGCCTCCTGTTAGTCAAATCGGACTCATTACGATTTAGAAAGTGAAGTTTATTTTGTTAGTTTCTAGTCATAAGGAAAAAATATTAATTCGTAATGGTTACGATTTACCTTAAGTATCATACAAAAGGATGGCGGCAAAATCAAGTAAAACATTTTGGTTAATATTCAATTTACGGTATTCTATTAGAAAGAGAATGTTAAAAAGGAGAATGAAACGATGAGAATGCTTGATGAAATTCTTGATTTCAATGAAAAGTTCGTAGCAGAAAAGAAATATGAAGAATTCACCACGACTAAGTTTCCAAATAAAAAGATGGTCATTTTAACGTGTATGGATACAAGGCTTGTTGAACTGTTGCCGAGGGCTTTGAATATTCGCAATGGTGATGTAAAAATTGTCAAGAATGCCGGTGCCCTGATTATGCACCCGTTTGGAAGTATCATGAGAAGCCTGCTTGTCGCGGTTTACCAGCTGCAGGCAGAGGAAGTGGCGGTCATTGGCCATTATGACTGCGGGATGAGCGGGATGAAGCCAGATGGCATGATTAAGGAAATGAAACGGCGCGGTGTCAGCGATGACATGCTGAATACATTGAATTACTCAGGAATAGACGTGAAGGAATGGCTTCACGGTTTCGAAAATGTCAAGGACAGCGTTGCCCACAGTGTCGAAATCGTAAGAAACCATCCCTTGATGCCTAAGGATGTTCCGGTCCATGGACTTGTGATCGATCCTTCAACGGGTAGGCTTGATCAGGTCATTGATGGATACCAAAAGTGAATTTAATGATTATGAGCTTTAGCGTTTTTCTTTGACGGCCACTCTTCCGGTACCGGGTCCATGCCTCCTGGATGAAATGGCTGGCACTTCAGGATGCGTACAATCGTCAGCCATCCGCCTTTGATGGGACCAAACCTTTTGATCGCTTCAAGCCCGTAATGGGAACATGTCGGGTAAAATCGGCATGTAGGCGGCTTTAATGGCGACATGACAACCTGATAAAAACGTATGATGCCGATGAATGCTTTTTTTAGCAAGGTGGTTCATCCCTTCTATAATCCTAAAAAGGAGCTGACAGCAGCTCCTTTATTTATTTTCCTCAGATGCATCAATAGCATCCTTATGGTTGTTACTGCTATCAATCGGATCGACAGTATGTTTATATTGATAAGCCTTCGAAGTAGTGACTACGCTTAATATTAAAACAATGATAACGATAATAACTGAGATAATCAAAACGGTATACATAAAAAGGCCTCCTTTGCTTCAAAATTATTGTAGCATGTTCTTTTCCATGATAGGTAAAAAGTTGCTGCCAGCATGTTTTTTATAAAGATGGAAGGGGAATATATATTATGACTGAAAGGGAGGATGAAATTAAAATGGCACAAACAGATTTGATCCAAGCAGTGAATAAGCAGGTTGCAAACTGGACGGTACTTTACACAAAGCTTCACAACTATCACTGGTATGTAACAGGACGCCACTTCTTCACGCTTCACACGAAATTTGAAGAGCTTTATAACGAAGCAGCGACAATCATTGATGAATTCGCCGAAAGAATTCTCGCATTAGAAGGAAAGCCCGTTGCAACGCTTAAGGAATACCTTGAACTATCTTCAATTAAAGAAGCAACAGGTTCTGAAACTGAAGAAGAAATGGTCAAACAGTTGCACGATGACTTCGCCACAATCGTGGACGAGCTCCATAGGGCAATTGAACTTGCAGAAAACGCAGAGGACACAGCTACAGCCGATATGCTGACAGAAGTAAAAATGAGCCTTCGCAAGCATATGTGGATGTTCAAAGCTTATCTTGGATAATGAGGAAATGCTGGCCATAGATTTGGCCAGCTTTTTTCATGGTTGAGACAAAAAGAAGAACCGGCCTGTAATTGGCATTATTTATATTGAGCCAAAAGAAAAAAACGATCTGGGCTGTCCATTATTTATGTTGAGACAAAAGAAAAAACCGGCCAAGGCCGGTTTGTATGTATAGTTATTTTTAAGTTTAGTGTACATTTCGAGAAGAATATGAATTAACAGAGCGTGCGCCAAAATCGTCCTGGGCAAACTTTCCTTTAAGGCTCTCAATCAAATAAAGCCCCATTAAATCATAAAGCTCCTGCTTATCTAGGTCCTGGATGATCTTCAATAAGTCTTCATGGCTCATTTCTTCAAGGAAGGCAAAAGCGAGCATATCGATATCTTCTTCATCACCGGTCAATTTATTGCGGTACAATTCGTATAGCTCATCAATCAGTTTCATAAAATTTCACCTCTCCTTCTTGATCGTCCATAATTCCTTATACTTATTAAATACCCTCCATTGGAAAAAATATGCCTTGTAATTGAAGGATTTTCCTGTTGGGTTCGCTGATTTGCTTATCTCTATATTTGGTCTAATTTTAACATACTGGCAACTTTAAGAGTAATTTGGAGGGCAGAAAAAATTATTTATTTTAAAGATATTCAGTATAAACGAATATAGACGCAGGGAACGATATCCATGAGGTGAGGCACATGCCAGAAGGCAAAAAAACATATTATATCAACATCAGTGATGGCGAGATTCAAAGCGTTTCAACTGCATCTCCCTGGAATTTTAAAATTGAGGCAAATGACGAGGAAATCACCGCGTTAAGGGAAATATTCGACCAGAGGCATTCCACAGGCTGGCAGAATTTCATGAGGGCGCACGTTCCGTATGTCCAGTATCATTATGACCGTGAAAATGATGCCCTCGACAGACAGCTGGTCCAGACATATGAAATGATCTATAAACTCGGCGATGAAGAAGCCAGGAACCATATTGAAAGCATGGGAATCCTTCCTGAAAAATAGAGCAGCCGCAGACAAATGTTTGCGGTTTATTCATGGTTAAGGAATTTATAAAAGTTATTGAGTTGTGGGTAACTCTCTGAAGTTTTCTTAATCCAGCTCCAGCGCCTAGCCCCTCGAGTCGCTTGTCTAGCTGCGGCTCCTAACTCCTCGAGACGCTTCGTTCCTGCCAATGAAGTCAAAGAACGACTTCACTGTCAGGCCCTCCAGCGCTTGTCGGAGTTGGGCAGTCGCCTCCTCTTTTCGAATTGTCTAGTGTCGCCTCCTAGAAACTCCGAAACTTCAACTCCGCCGGAAGGGTCGGAGTCTCCAGTTTCTGCGTTTCTGGACAGTCGGCTATACTTTCCGGTTTCAGTCCGCCCAATGAAGTCAAAGAACGACTTCACCGGTCGGCCCTCCGAGGCACACGATGTGCTAGACCCGCCAGCCACAGGATAAGAAATACTTCGAAGCGATGCATCGCACGACCGAAAGCGTTAGCTTTTGGGAGGACGTGGCG
>NZ_JAGGQM010000034.1:0-141080 GCF_018613295.1 Bacillus sp. ISL-39 | reverse complement strand
TTGTTCCTACTTCGGACAACTTTCGGTTGAGGCAGCAGGATTTTGTCCGAACATGATGCTACTTCGGACAACTTTTGCCTGAGGCAGCAGGATTCTGTCCGAACTTGACCCTACTTCGGACAACTTTCGGTTCGGCGCAATCATTTTATCCCAACCTGACTCCACTCCATATAACCTCCACTTATCGGAAAGGATTAAATTTTAGCCATCTCGCCTTTTCGTCCTTTGATTAAACGCAATCGTGGCAGCTTGCCTTCTTTTCTGAATAAAGAAAACATCGCGAAATTAAATGCGGCCAGAAATAGTGATAATACTGCATGCTGGAATCCATGGGACATCAATGCCAGGAATCCGCTTACAAGACAATACAATCCAACGATTAAATAAAAATACATAAGAAGTTTTCCCACTTCTCATTCCCCCACTTTTTCATATGTAATTTTTATATTAACAGAATTTACAAACAAATGTCACATAATGTTCACAATTAGCACCAAATTTTTTCACAATTGATTACTCCACTAATTGCTTGACTCTTAAACAGCGATGCGTTTATGATTACAGATGAAATATAAATAACCGTATTTTACCACTAGGGGTGCCTTTGATTTAAGGCTGAGATTAAAGTGAGACTTTAAGACCCTTGGAACCTGATCTGGTTTATACCAGCGTAGGAAAGTGGACTTTGGGACATTTTTTTGTTGTGCCAATACAACCACTTTCAGCTGAAAGTGGTTTTTTTTATTGGGCTAAATAGGAAGAGGAGGAGCTTTTTAATGAAGAGTTTTACTGATGAGTTAAAGAAACAGGCTGAGCCAATCTGGCGGGCAAATTTTGATCACCCATTTGTACAGGGAATTGCCAATGGTAATTTAGCATTGGAATCCTTTCGCTATTATGTTTTACAGGATTCCTATTATCTTTCCCATTTTGCCAGGATTCAGGCAATCGGTGCGTCGAGAGCAGCTGATTTGTTCACCACTTCGAGAATGGCAGCCCATTCGATGGGAACATATGAGGCTGAACTTGGCTTGCATGAAAATTTTCTACAGCAACTGGAAGTAACAAAACAAGAATTAGCGGAGTTTAACCCCTCTCCTACTGCCTATGCTTACACTTCCCATCTTTATCGGGTTGCTGCTTCCGGAAGCCTGGCTGAAATTATCGCAGCCATCCTGCCATGCTACTGGATTTACCATGACATTGGACAATTGCTTAAGGGGTCCACGCCCAATGTCCAAATTTATCAGGAATGGATTCAAGCATATGGAGGAGAATGGTTCAGTGAATTGGTAAATGAGCAGCTTAGCAGACTTGATCAACTGGCAATGGAAGCGCCAAGTATGGAAAAAGAAAAAATGAAACAGCATTTTATCATCAGCAGCCAGTATGAATTCATGTTTTGGGACATGGCCTACAATCAAGAAACCTGGCCTGTTGGATTGTAAAAAACGAACATCAAAAACAACGGGATTCTTCCCGTTGTTTTTGATTCACTGTGCAACCAGCCGGACTCACTTCATTCTTTTGTATTATGCCTAAAACGACGGCTTCGACAAGGAGCATTTACCCACTTCTGCCTGCAGCCTTGGTTCATAGTAGCTTAAACTGGCAAGAAAGTAACAGGTTTCTGGAAAGTGATGCTCCAGAAAGCGGAGATTTGATTTATTCAAAAGTGTATTGCCCTTGTACTTCTCCACCATATTTCTAATAAATTGATTCATTTCCAGCGTCGTCTTTCCTACTTCATAGATGAATGCCTGCTGGCGGGCAAAGCCGGGCTGTTTTACCCGCAGATAATTCTTTAAATGGTGATTTTGCACAATGTATAGCTGGAATCTTCGCTTGTACTCCTGTGCTGCTGTATTTGCTCCAACTTCAATCGGATCGAGCAGATTTTCAAAAAGTACTGCGTGTCCAAGTTGATCTTCAAGCCAAAGATCCATAATCTCTGTTACTGACAACCGAACTGGTTCCTGGCCTTGTACCAGATAGCTCAATATCCGTAAATATTCCTGATTTTCACTTAGTGTACCGTTTAAATAGGTTGGTGAAAGGCTAAGGTTAACTTTGTTATCTATCCGCGATGACTGCAGTGTACCTTCAAAATCATAATAACTTTTAGCTATCTGCCATGCTCTTCTTGAAAAATCAATCATTTGTCTGTCCTCGTAGCCAGCATGACGAGGAATCGATTGTAACTCGCCTAAAAGTTCGTCATATAACCGTATAAATTGCCTAGCGATTTCAACATACTCCGACTCATTAGGAGACAAACCGTCCCTGACAAAATAAGCGTGATCTTGCAGCATTTCCAGCCAAAATGAATGTTCATCCCAAAGAGAAATCATCTCTTTCCCCCTCCTTTTCCTTCTTATACTTACTGTTCAAAAGAGTAAGAAATGATGATCGAAAGAAAATTTTAATATCACTCATCTTTTATCCTGTTGTGGAGATACTAAAAAAATCAATTCCAAAAGGAGTTGCTTATGAAGAATCTTAAACTTTACATATTTTTAATGGCAGTCCTGCCCTGGCTTTCGCTGCCTCTTCTTGGTAAACAAACTTTCAGGAAGTTCCTGCCCGGTACGTTGTTCATGGGAATTTACCTAATGTTTGAAGGAAGACTGGCTGAAAGAAGAAAATGGTGGTGGTTTCCATTTAAAATTAAACCAAATGTTTTAGGTGAAATGCCCTTAATTTGGGGGCCATTTTTTATAGGCTCCTTCTGGATCATGAAATACACCTATAAAATGTTCAATCTTTATCTATTGGTCAATATCCTGATTGACTCTCTATTTACCTATTATGGGCTGAACATCTTCAAGAAATTTGGCTATGTCACATTGGTACGGTTAACAAAATTCCAACTATCGATAGTGTTTTTATTCAAAACCCTAGTTTTATATGGATTCCAGGTTTTTTATGACAAAGTAATACGGGGACAATCAGATATCACCAATCAATAATTCTTTTTTAAATGAACATAATAATAAGGCTTTAAAAGATACATCGAAAGAAAGTGAGCTGAAAAGAATGGCGAGACAAGGTATGAGTAACAAAGACCAAACAAGAGAACAAATTGAAAAGCATGATAAAAGAAATGATATCGAACTGGGCGCAGAGTTCCAGGTCGGAAATACGAAATCGCAGAGCCAGAAAAAAAGCGGCAGACAAGTGAATAAAAAGTAAAGAAAAGACGCCCAGAAGATCCGGGCGTCTTTTCTTCATAATAAAGTTTCTTCCTTCATAAAATTTCTAATAAACCTTTTTTAATTTTGTTCCTAATTTAAGTTTTACAGGGGCAGTCACCGGGAACGAAGGTAATAAGAATGAATGAAGGAGGTGCTGAAGGTGAGTTTGTTGTACAGCAAGGCAATGGAAGCTTTTAAAAAGGATGCAAAACGACAGATTGAATTCGAAAAGAACTCGAGAAAAAAGACGAAAAAGTAAGCCGTCATTAAAGTTGTACATTCACCTTCTAGTCATCCCACATTTGAGGATGATTTTTTTTTGGTCCGTTACACAGATGGGTTGCACTTTTACATAGTGTTTAGCCTTTTATATTCGCATTTCCAATAACCCAGAGGATCAAGCTGATGATTGCTGTAAAAACGATCGTTGAAAACATTAAGAGGATTGGGATTTCACCTATATGAAAAGCGTTATTAGTTAGAAACATGTTGTTAAAGTAAGCAAAAAACAGAATACCTACTATGTATAGGAAATGAATTAAGATTGAAATAGACAGAGCTGGTTTTAAAACGTTCACAGTATCACTCCATTGTAAAATCTTTCCCTATTCTTATTCCATTTTATGTAACAGAATTCCTCTTTTTTCCACAAGTTCCTTCTCGTTTTCTTGCGTTTATGAAAAAAGCTTTTTGGCATTTATTGTTGCTTCAGTACAAGACGCCGCTCCTGGTTTATGAAAGCTGCTGAAGCTCTTTTCGAGAAGACTTTTGAGCAAAAATGCGTATACTGTGAATGCGACAAATTTTTCGAAAAGAACCATAAAAAAAGAACGAAATCAACAGATTTCGTTCATATCTTTATAAGTTCTCGATAAAGACCCTGATCACGTCAGCGCCGCCAATAAAGGTTCCTAGGGAGCTTCCCAGGTTGGCAAGTACGACAATCAGCAAGATCCGGCTGACTTTGTTCCGCCAGAATCCTTTTAAACTAAAAACATCATCAGAAAGTGTCTCAAAGTCCTTTACACTCGGCCTGCGGATATAAGCCTGTGCCAATCCGGCGAACCAGCCAGCGGCAAGCAAGGGATTCAATGAAGTAATTGGGGCTGCTATAAATGCAGTTAAAATGGTCAATGGATGCCCCATTGCGATGGCAGCTCCCAGGGCGGAAAGGCTGCCATTCCATAAGATCCAGCTGACAGTTTGGGCGAAACCAGCAGTTGGGTTAGCCACAAACGTATAGACGATAATAGCCAGGATCAAGATTGGAATGCTCCAGCCAATGACTTTTGGCCAATTGGATTTCGGCGGGATTTCCCTTAGTTTTTTCAAATCATGATCTTTTTTAATCTCTTCTATGATTCCCGGTACGTGTGCCGCTCCCAGGACAGCGACGATTTTTTCTCCAGGTGCTTCCTTGATTTTCTGAGCTAAATATTGGTCACGCTCGTCAATCAATGGCTTCTTCAAACGAGGAAATGTCTCAGTGAATTCATTAAGCATTGCGTTGATTGTATCCTGTTCCTTCAGCTTTTCCAGTTCTTCCTCCGAGATGCTGTCCTTGCTGAAAATGCTCGTAATGATTTGGCTTAGCAGTATTGCCTTGCCTTTCAAGCCAAGGTTTCCCCAAATCCGTGAAAAAGTAATCTGGATGTTTCGGTCTGCAAGCACAAGGTTTGCTCCCACTTCCTTCGCGGAATCAATGCCCTGAATCATCTCCTGTCCTGCTTTGATGCCAAGCTCTTTCGCCATGCGGTTTTGGAATGATGAAATAGCAAGATTCATTAATAATAAAGAAGCTCGCTTTTCTTTGATGACCTGAATGATATCCATCTCCTGCCACTTTGAACCTTCGGTAATCGTCTGGTAGCGCTGCTCGTCCAATTCGACACAGACAGAATCCGGCCTCTCAGCTTCAATTACCTCCTTCACCTGCTCAGCACTATGCTTTGAAACATGTGCAGTTCCAATCAGTATGTATTCCTTGCCATTCATTTCTATTCTCGTGATATTTTCCTCGACCATAGATACCTTCCTTTTAAAAGACCCGTGCAAGCCAGCTTTATGTATTATCAATACAAAAACACAGTTTATGATTCATTTTAACATTATAACATGAACAATAGTCTGAAATATAAAGATTATTTTATCACTTACATGATTAATGACTGTTACTCAAGAGTGGTGAAGCTCAATCAACACTAAAAAGAAGGCTGTTATCGTAAAGATTGTTGTTTAATCCTAAAGCCGATTTTAAAGTGATATAAAGCTAATTAGTAGGTCAGTATTAAGTTTGCATGCTATTTGAGCCAACTTTGCAATGAAACATAGTTCATTCAATAGTATTTTGCGGTCATTAGCAACAAAGTTTGAGAAAGAGCCTAAAACATAGAAAAACCGCACAGAAGATAACATCGACTACTGTACGGTCATGATTTTCATTTATTTTGAATAGCTAGTTTTCATTGAGGATGATTTCCTGTTATTCATCATTTTTTTTACAATTGGATATAGAACAGGTCCCCATTTAAGCGCCGTCTTGATTAATTTCTTCATGCGTCATCCCTCCTCTTGTCTTAGTACTTATATACCCTGACTTAAAAGGGACAATCCTGCATGATTTTGGTAATCTTCGATATTAGTTAGCAGGAGCAAGTTCATCTTCGGTTACCCACTGATGGTTCGTTACTTTTTCAGAGCCATCTGTTGGCGTGAAATCGACCATGTATACTGTCATTTCTTCAGCTGAATCAATGACCGCTTTTGCCCCTCGCATTCCTTCCATATGATCGGTATTGATTGTAGTTTCATCACCCGGCTTCAATGGTTCGTCTCCTGCATCAAGCAGCTCTTCATGGATGACCCACTTATGCTGTTCTACACGATCTCCGCCGTTCGTCGGATCATAAGACAGGGAATAGACGACAGTATCATATGCTCCGACTATAGTCGCTTTCGCTCCATCCATGCCTGGCATATGGTCATCCTTAATGATTGCCTGACTGCCGACTTCGTATGTTGGATCAGCGGCTTCCTCTAGACCTTCGGGTAACTCACCCGATCCAGAGTGCTCCATATTTGCATGGCTGTTGTGATCTTCCTTGCTTGATTTCTCTTCTTCACCAGCACAAGCTGTTAATAATAATGAAGTGGTAATGGATAACAATGCCATTACAAGTCTCCGATTCAGATTCATTTTGCTTACCCTCCCTGCTTAATAAAAGCATTTTCCGCAATCATTGCTGCTTCCAAATTTCACGAGTGTTATTGTAATTCAAGTAAATGTCTCCTGGAAAAGAACTCCGATACCTCAATTACTTCGGAAAAGAGCAGATGTTGGTAAAGCAGCAATCTATGCAAAAACAGCTTATATTAAGTTTTATATCATGAATTTATGCAGATTTTATCGAGCAGCTATCTGAAGATTGCCTGAGAGCTGAATAACCAATTTTTTAATAGTTTTAATCACCTTAAAAATAGGTAAATGCCTGTTATAACATCAAATCAGGGAGAGTTTATGACTACAAGATTTTTTAAAGCAATCATTCTATTATTTATAACTTTTTTAACCATCAATGTACCACTGGCAATTGCAGCCGGTGATCGACAGGTCATTCTTATTTCTTTTGACGGCATGCGCAATGACCTCACACGGAGTTTCATAAAAGACGGCAAACTGCCTAATATAGAAAATGTTATCGAAAAAGGAACAATGGCCAAATATGCCAAGACGGTTAGCCCTTCCCTTACTGCCCCATCACACGCAGCTATTGCGACTGGCGCAACTCCGCTGCAAACATCAATTGTCAGCAATGCATGGCAACAGAAAGATGCGGCATTGACAAACCAGAAAAATGCCTTTTTAAGTGAATTTGAGGTAGACCCACTATGGGTCACAGCCCGGAAGCAGGGAAAAACAACTGCAGCAGTTGCGTTTGCCGGGGCAAATCCTTCCATTGGAAAGCAGGCGGACTACACGATTTATTATGGAGATACTTGGTCCCCCAGCAAACAGGAAAAACTCAAATTCTCTGAAGCATCAGGATGGAACAACTCTCCGTCAAGCTTTAGCCCATTGAAGGAAACATCTTTCATGATTCAAGTCGAGGACAGTAAAAACAAGAAAATTCATGTTTTGGCATATGATTCAACCAACGACCAGGAAAAAAATTACGACAAATTTATAGTTACAAGTAATAAAACAATTGATCATAAAGGAGTAAGTGCTAAAGAATGGGGCTCAGTCAGCCTGCAGGTAAAGGAAAGCAAGACAGCAGGTTTCTGGTTCAAATTCACATCTGCAGACCCAGGATTAGCTAAGGATGCTGTGATGTACCGTTCAGAGGTGACGTCAGGCCTAATTGATGGACCTCAAGGATTTGCGGACTTAATTAGGAACAAATTCGGTTTTTTTCCGCCTCAGGATGATGATATTGCATTAGAAAAAGGCTGGATTTCCAGGAAGGAATATGAAGAAATTTCCGAGAGATTCGTCAATTGGGTAACAGATGTATCACTCTTCATCAAAAATGAATATCAGCCAGATTTGCTGATGTTCTATGCACCTCAAATTGACCATCAGGAGCACAAGTATCTCCTTACAGACCCGAGACAGCCTGATTATTCACCTGAAAAATCAAGAAAGTACATGGAATATATTGAATGGTCATATAAGGTTGCGGACAAGGTTGTCGGCAAGACCGTAAATTCCCTCGATGGGAATGACCATCTCCTCATTGTTTCTGACCATGGCATGGAACCGGCGCACTCAGCATTAGAGCCCAATAAAGTTTTAAAAGACAATGGCCTTCTTGTGTTGGATTCTGATGGAAAGATTGATCTTAAAAGATCAAAAGCAATTGCCGTTCCAAGTGGTTCGGCAGCTCACGTATACATCAACTTAAAATCGAGAGAAAAGCATGGAATAGTTCCAGAAGATAATTATGAACAGGTGCGTAACGAAATTATCCAGGCCTTCAAAGGAATCAGGGTGAACAGGAATGAAAACGGTCCTGTCATCAAGCATCAACTCAGAGAAATATGGAACAGCACAGTGAATTTGTCGTTTACCGGTGTAAAGGAAAATACAAAGGAGTTAATTGGATATCTAACAAACGCTAATGTCCACCCCTATCAGGATATAAAGAAAATATCTCATCGTAAAAAGTCAAAGGAGCGAAATGCCGGAGATGTTTTATTAATGGCTGCACCCGGGTATATAATGGGCCAGGGTGAATCGCATATCGTAAAACCAACTCCTGAGTTTGGCACCCATGGCGGCAACCCAAATCGCGAGAAACTGAGAGCAGTTTTTATGGCTACGGGACCTGAAATCCCTAATGGTAAACAAATAGATCCAGTCTCCAATCTCGATATAGCTCCCACTATTTATGAGCTTCTTGGATTGCAGATTCCCTCTTACGTTGAAGGAAAGAAGATTAAAGACCTAACTGAATAATTAGCAAAAGCGAGCCAACATCATCAGCTTGGTTCGCTTTTTTGATTTCTTTTTCAACAAACACGTCCATCATACATACCGAATCATCTCAATGGATATTTTAAATATGAGGTGAGAGAAATATGGACTTACAACGTGTGAAGGAAATATTAGCTGCGGAAAATGAAATTCCTGTCCATTACCACGGAGTGCCAATCTGGATTGAAAGCATCGATACTACTTCGAGCATGGCAGTCATTTCGCCAAGAGGAACTCATGAAGAAAGACAGCTTGTCTCTATTGACGGTTTGGATGAAAACTAGGCTCTCGCATCGAGAGCCAAATAATCCAGGCCTGCGCCTGGATTTATTTTAAAATGCCCAATCACCCAGGGGAGTCATCCTCCTGTCCTGCTTGCAGCTCTCGCATACATGAAGCCTCACAGGTTGGAAAAGCTTTTCTTCTTTGTTCTCTGAAACATCTTTCCGTCCACAAACCTCGCAAATTCTCATCCATTTCACCTCATTTTTTCTTTTGTCAAATGGCTAAGTTCTGTAGCGACTCGCTAACCAGTCCTAATATAACCCAACACTTGGGTTTAATAATAATATTTGCAAGATGGCTGAAAATATTAAGGAAGAACAATATTTTTTAGAAGGATGGTCTAAACCGCTCTTAATTGCGTTTTCGGTTTTGCACTATTACAGGTTAACATAATATTATTATCATCTATTTATAGTGACCTTGTATCCCAAATGTCCAAAAAACTCCTTTAATACGGTTTCAGCATTTTTATCAGCTTTTTGTAAAATTCCTGCATCTATTGCTTCTTGCTTAATTTCTTCCTGGGCTATTGCTGCCAAATTGAATCCTTGATCCCACTCTATTTTCCCACGGAAAATACCTTCATCCGAAAAGGTCCTGACCTCGTCCATCTTTACTGATGGCTCTTGTATGAATTTTGCCTGAGGCAGTACAATCTCTACTACCTTTTTCTCTTCATCTACTTTTAAGTCATCTTGATCGATTCCCTGCAAATCAACACCCGCGGTCACGGTTGCTGGAACGATCAAAAGCATTTCACGCTTTGTCCCAGGTATATTAAAGTGGATTTTCTCCCCGAATAACTCATTATCCTCCTGCTCAAGGATGACCTTCACATGTGCCTCTGCCGTGGCCAATGTTGCCAATCCGTGAACTTGTTCAATGAATACAGTCGACTCTGCCTTCCCCGTGTTTCCCGAAACATACCATAATCCAGCACCTAAAACTGAAGCTATGAAGAGTAAAATAATTAGACTCCTGCTAAATATACTAAGCTTTGTTGGTCTCACTGAATGTGCCCCCAGAGAGGCCGACCTTTCCTCTCTCCCCGTCTTTAATTCAGTCAATAGTTCATCAATCTTATTAATGATTTTTTCCTGCTTGTCCATTTATGTTCCAACCTCCTGCACCAATAAAATTACAAATAACCCTTTCATTCGACATATCCTTGTGAAAAAAAATCCTCCATGGATTAAGGAGGCATAGTATTTAATACGTACTTGTTTGGAAAAAGTTTCATAGAATGCTAGTTTGATAGCTCCCACAGTTTTATTTTTCAATAAATGGGGCATAGTTAAAAATATCCGCATCACCAAGAAGGAGGCAGCAATAATGAGCCAATTAGATGGGAAGGTCGCTTTTATAACAGGTGCAAGCTCCGGAATTGGAAAAGCAGCAGCGATTAAACTGGCCAAGGAGGGTGCAAAAGTAGCGTTGATTGATGTGAAGGAAGAAAACGCCAGGGACGTTAAGGAGTCAATTGAAGAGGCTGGCGGGAACGCGCAAATCGTTGAATGTGATATTGCAAACCCAGAAGAAATGGAAAGAAGCTATCAAAAGGTTGTGGATACCTGGGGGAAAGTAGATATTGTCTTTGCCAACGCAGGCATCAATGGAGTCATTGCGCCAATTGAAGACCTGGCTCCAGAGGATTGGGACGAAACGATCAACACGAACCTCAAGGGAACCTTTCTTACCGTAAAATATGCGATCCCCCATATGAAAAAGCATGGCGGCAGCGTCATTATCACGAGTTCTATTAACGGAAACAGGATCTATAAGAATTTCGGTATGTCTGCCTACAGTACTTCGAAAATCGGGCAGACAGGATTCGGAAAAATGGCGGCACTCGAGCTATCCCAGTTCAAAATCCGGGTCAATATCATCTGCCCGGGCGCAATCGAAACCAACATAGGCAAAAACACCTTCCCGCAAGAGGATGATCTCGAAAAAATTAAAATCCCAGTTGAATATCCGGAGGGCAATCAACCATTGGAGGAACACGCCGGAAAGCCAGAACAGGTAGCAGACCTCGTCTTCTTTCTCGCTTCCGACCTGTCTTCGCATATTACCGGGACAGAAGTCTATATAGATGGAGCGGAATCGCTTTTATAAAGGGCAGCTTTAAAAATGCTCAAGCACCTTGCCTGAGCATTTAATAGAAACATTTATGGACATTTATTGGTCTTACTGTAACCTGGTCATATAATACTCGGAATCAAAAATGGCCCACTTCAAATAAATCATTCAGCGATTTCCCTCTTTTGAAAAGTCAATAACGCCGGGGCTGAAGAAAAAGGAAAGAACTTTAACATCTCTTTGGCAAAATGATCTGTAGAATCTATTTCTGCTTCGATAAAATCTACATCATTTTCTGCTGCGAAATTCACTTGAAGCGCTGTCAGCATTAACATAACTCTGACATCCGTGTAATTCCTTGTGCCTCTCCATCCGAATTCAAACATATTAGGTGTTTCTGAAGAATGTAGTAACGAATAAGCGACCAGTTCATTGTCCTTTAAAGCAATATAACTGCCCTTTAGATTGGTTCCTTCGTTAAAAATTAACTTTTCCCATTCAACTAAATCGTGTTCTCCAACTGGATTCTTAGCGTGAACCCGGCTGTAGTTCTCCTTAACAAGGCTTATTAGCTTTAGTTTTAGTAGCTCATTATCTTTAATACTATAAAGATCTTTTATAGTAAGGTTATGTGCCGCAATATCCGGAAAAACCTGGTTAATTTCAATTTTCGAGCTTGTTAGCACAGGCATATAGGTTCTTCTGATTTCGTCAAATTCATTGTCTTCATAGAAGGTCTTAAGCCGATATGAAGTCTCCCAAATTAATGTTTGCAGTGGAAACCTTATTCCCGATGTCTTATATAATGACTGTAGTAATAAAGCTTCTACTTTATTATCCAAGAAAGGATTTGAGACCACAGAGAAGTATGTACAATATGGGTGAAATTCTGACGTCCAAGATGTTAGTATTCCGACTAACGTTCCTTCCTCATAAGCCTCATATGTATAATAATTATTCTTGCTTTTAACTCCTCTTAGAATTTGGTTTTGAGTGAATGCATCATTTCCAGCCCATTTTGATAAAAAAACTTTAAGGAAATCCATATCAGGGGATTTATTGTGTTTAATCAAATATTCTTTCATAGTTAAGACCTGGATTTAATCTCGGCCCACTCTTCTGCCAAAATGCCAAAAACAACATGATCTACATAGTGATCATATAACCATTCGGCTTGCCTGATTCTGCCTTCTTCCACAAACCCCAATCTTTCAGGAATCCCTCTGCTCTTTTTATTTTCCTCTGCCGCTCTGATTTCCACTTTGTTCAATTTCAGGTGATTAAAGGCATAATCAGTCAATGCTCCAGCAACCCTGGTCATGATTCCTTTGCCCTGGTATTCAGGACCGAGCCAATATCCGATGTAAGCAGTTTTGTTTGACCAGTTGATGCTGTTAAAGCCTGCAGTTCCGACTATTTCTCCCTCGAATAAAATAACGGTCGTCATGCTTTTATTTTCTGCGTATCCTTTCATCGTGCCTTTTAAAAATTCTCTCGTATCTTCAACGTCCGTTGTAAAATCAAGCCAGGGGAGCCACTCTTTCAAGTAATCCCGAGCTTTTTCGGTAAGTTCAAAGAGTCGTTCTGCATCTGATGCCTCGGTAAGCTTCAATGATAACTGCTCATCGATTTTATATAAGAACATAAGTATTCCTCCTTAATTTTTCTCCAAACAAAAGAGATTCTTTGTTTTCATCCAGACTTCCACCTAGTATTTGAAGAATCTGGTGTGCTATGCTGCAATTCTATTAGCGATCACAGCCAATGTAATAACATTTACGTGATTTACCTTTTTTTCGACGATTCTCCTCTATTGATAAGTTTATAACAGGGTAACATTCGACAAAACCCTCAATTTCCCTTTTATTGTTAAAGTATTTTTTTCAATAAAAAAGAGCTGCCGCCCTAGCCGGTAGCTCTTCAAAAGCCTCTTACAGCTTTTTCCCGTTGGTTTCAATCACTTCTTTATACCAGTAAAATGACTTTTTCTTTTTCCGTTCTAATGTTCCGCTGCCATCGTCATGCTTGTCCACATAAATATATCCGTACCTTTTTGAAAACTCGCCTGTTGACATGCTGACCATATCGATACATCCCCAGCTTGTATACCCCATCAAATCGACTCCATCTTCAATCGCTTCGCCCATTGCTTTAATATGCTCGCGAAGATAGTCAATTCGGTAATCATCGTTTATCCTGCCATCATCGTCGAGTTGGTCATAGGCTCCCAGGCCATTTTCGACGACAAATAGAGGAATCTGATAACGATCATATAGTTTGTTCAGGCTGATACGCAATCCAACCGGGTCGATTTCCCAGCCCCAGTCGCTTACATCAAGGAATGGGTTCCGCACTCCGCCAATGATATTTCCTTCTGAGGCATCCTCATCTGCCTTCTCCTTTTTCTCGGTACGTGACATATAGTAGCTGAATCCAACATAATCCACGGTACCATCCTTCAATAACTCAAGGTCACCTGCTTCGGTCTCTAATTGGATATTGTGTTCTTTAAAGTATCGATTCATGAAGGAAGGATACTCCCCGCGCACCTGGACATCACCGCAATAATAATTGAAAAGTTGCTCTTCTTTAAGTGCATGCAGGACGTTTTCCGGATTGCTGTCAAATGGGTAAACAGGGGCGAAAAGAATCATACAGCCGATTTGCGAGCCGGGAATGATCTCATGGCAAGCCTTGACTGCCATCGCGCTTGCTACTAATTGGTGGTGATACGCCTGGAAAGTTGGCTGGTATCGATCTTCATCCCTTTCAATCGAAAAACCAAGGCCGTTAATCGGCATCACCAGAGCACTATTGATTTCATTGAACGTCATCCAGTACTTAACCTTATCTTTATAACGGTTTAAAATAGTTCTGGCATATCTATCAAAGAAAGTGACTGCCTGCCGGTTCCGCCAGCCGCCGTACTCTTTCACCAAATGCAGCGGCATTTCATAGTGGGAAATGGTCACCACCGGCTCAATTCCATGCTTGTGCAATTCATCAAATACACGGTCGTAAAAAGCAAGTCCCTCTTCATTTGGCTCGAGCTCATCGCCATTCGGGAAAATCCGCGTCCAGGCAATCGACATCCTGAAAGCCTTGAATCCCATTTCCGCAAACAAAGCAATATCCTCTTTATATCGATGGTAAAAATCGATCGCCTCATGATTCGGGTAGTATTGATCAGGCTTGATTTCAAAGTCGAAACCAGGTTTTGTTAAAATATCGTATCTTGCTTTTCCTCCTGGCAGAACATCCGCGACATTCAAGCCTTTGTTCCCTTCTTTATATCCACCTTCAATTTGGTTGGCAGCAGTAGCCCCGCCCCATAGAAAACCTTCCGGGAATTGATATGTTTTCATCATCATAACCTCCTAGTAGTTGTAGCACTTTAAAAGCTTTTCGTCCTCTGCATGTGAACCTGTCACGAATTTGGCTTTTTCTTGACAGCTTTTCACCCTTTGCTAGTGAACCTGTCATAAACCCGGCATATTCATTACAGCATTTCGCCTGTTGACCCTTGCCTGTCTAAATCCATAACAACATCCATCCTTTGTCCTCCCTACAAATCCTTCCCTGATGAACAATAAATCAATCCTACTAAAAATCGTTCTATTAATCAGTTCTAAACCTAGCATCCATCAAATATGTTAGTGATAGGAAAACTAATACTATAGAAAAAGGTGATTTAGATGTTCGTTGTCCACTTTTATGATCACAAAAATGAGGTGCTGAATCAATTGTTACAGCGCGTGCCCGAGGTTGGTGAAAATCTCAAACTAAAGGGTCGTAAAGGAAAAGTTGCGAGTGTAATGGCGGTCGATGAGAAAACATACCATGTGCAGGTCACTTTGGAAGCCAAAGCGAAACCAGGAGCGGCGGCCGATCCAGGTAAAAAGAAAAAATAATTTATGAGAAGTGAAAGTAATATACCATCAAAAAAGGCGAACCACTTTTAAAGTGGGTCGCCTTATGAATTTATATTCTTAATCAGGATTTTTGGTTTTCAGGGTTACAGCCAGTGGCTTCTTATCCAAACAGTATTCCAATAATACGATTTTGCCTTCAAGTTCAAGGTGTTTAGCCAGGGCGATTACTTCTTCCCCTTCTTCAGTTGAGGACACCGACGAAATTCTTAAGTTGCCATCACTATTCTGGATTTGCTTAAATAGCTCTTCTTTTGACATTTTTTCTTTCGTCTTCATCTTTATCACCCCTTGGTAGGATTACCTTTCTTTACCCAGGATTGATACAGATAATCCTTGGAAATTATAAACTTTTATAGAAAAATAATCCGTTATTCTCTCGTTGAAGTCCAAGCTTTTTGGCCAGTAATACAGATTAGCAGTTACAAATCATCAATACATTGCCATCAGGATCTTTGAAATTGAAATAGGCAAAATCGCTGATTCTTTCAATTTCTTTAGTAATTGATATACCATTAGATTTTAGAAAGGTATAGGCTTCATCAACATCTTCTGCAAGGAAATTAAATAGAACATGATTAGAAGGCTTCAGTTCAAAGCCAGGGTCGAAGGTGTGATCATCGAGGGTTAATCCTGTTTCTGATGTAACAGGAATATTATAAACTGGTGATTCCACCTTTTCCGGATTAAATGGTATCCCCAGAAGGTTTGAATACCATTCAGCAGATTTTCCCAGGTTGCTCACGTGGATAAAAACATTGTTAACTTTATTGTAAATTGGTGAATTCAAAACCAGTCCCCCTTTAAATATTAATACTCTATTGGATTATCTCCATACCTATCCCATAAGGCAGGAAACTTCTTTTTCAAACCTTCTTCATCATCCTCATCCCAGTCGAATTCCATATCAGGAGGAATGGTATTATCTCCAGTCAGTTTTTCATATAGATCATAATATTCATCGTAGTCCAAGCCTGTCTTCTCTTCATACGCAATACTTGCGGCACTCAACAAGTCCTCTAATTGGGGGACATCCTCTTCTTCTTCAAGATGGGGTATGATTTTTTCAGGATTATTTATGACTGTTTCGTAAGCCTCTTTGCCCTGGAATAGCAGCCAGGCTCTAAAATAATCAAAGGAATCATCCGATGCCCCTCCCATAATGATATAGGCTGCTGCCCACAAGTCGGAGGTATATGACTTCTGATAGTTCTGATTGAAAATGTAATCGAACATCACAATGTCCTTAACTGGCTTCTTTGCAAGATGGTTTATCAGCCATTCAATCTGTTCCTCAGCGTCTTCACCTTTATGTTTTGCAGTCTGAATAAGTTCCCAGAAAACGGGATCAGACATTGAGCCTTCCTTCATGACTTGATC
The DNA here is from genome assembly GCF_018613295.1 of Bacillus sp. ISL-39. Taxonomy (NCBI): domain Bacteria; kingdom Bacillati; phylum Bacillota; class Bacilli; order Caryophanales; family Bacillaceae; genus Bacillus; species Bacillus sp. ISL-39. The sequence goes on along the minus strand of NZ_JAGGQM010000034.1, from coordinate 124,737 downwards.
GACTGCATTGGCCGGAATGTACCCTTTTCTCATTTTAGATTTTATCATTTTCTCAGCTTCTTGTTGGCAGGCTTCCTCTGAATGAAAACTTTTTACTTTAACAGCACCTACAGTTCCTATTTTACCGTACGTAATTGTATAACTCTTTCCTGCCACATTTATATTCCAAAATTTATTGGAAGAACCGTCTTTATAAATGAGGGTTGTCGCCATGATTCACACTCCTGACGTCTTGTTTTTGCCCCTGACAAATCCAGCGTACTCTGTTAGCAAGCATCATACGCGTAAAAATAAAAGGTTTATTTCCTTTTCAAGTTCTGCCAACAGAGCAAACTTTGAGGTATAACCAAGGCTTTTCAGCACATTTTTATAATACCATTCCTGTTGCTCTTTCCCACGTTTGAACCTGGTCCATACTTCTTCGCCGGAATGTTCAATGGCCTGGCGGATGGACCTGACATTATGCAATTTATCCGCACAGGCGACAATCCTGATTTCTTCAGGTGCAGTTCTTAAATATTCAATAGTATGCTCCTTCCGTTCTTCCCAGGATAAAGACTTGTCGGGCTCTGAGCAACCTTCAACGATCATGGCGACTGCCTTTCCAAAATCACGTTCAATATCTGCCAAAGTTAAATCCGTATCTTCTACCGTGTCATGCAAAACACCAGCGGCTACCATTTCATCGTGGTATCCTGCTTTTTGTAAAATCATGCCCACTGCTGCCGGGTGAGCAATATAGGGTATTTTTGTATTTTTGCGATATTGCCCCTCATGTGCCAAAGAAGCAATTTGCAAGGCTTTGTCGATTAATTCCATCCTCATCTTCCTCCAGTTATCTTGGATACTTAATTACTTCTGGAATAGATCAGTAATTCCTTCCATCGAAAAATGGCAAACCTGATTATTTTTCCCAAATTATTCTGCTATATTTAGTATATAAACCTTTTGGAGGCTGACATGACAAAACTGACAGACCACTTAATCGTCATTTCTTTTGACTGTCTCTCTGAGCATGATGTCCCTTTGCTAAGAGAACTGCCAAATTTTAAGGCATTTATTGAAAATAGTTCTTTCTGTACACAAGTGGAAACCATTTACCCTTCTGTAACCTACCCATGCCATGCGACGATCGTGACCGGGAACTTCCCCAATCGGCACGGTATTGTCAACAATACATTCATCCAGCCTGGCAAAATATCACCTGACTGGTACTGGCACCGGCGTCATGTAAAGGGGACAACCCTTTATGATGAGGCGAAAAAGGCGGGCATGAAAACAGCAGCATTATTATGGCCAGTAACGGCAAAAGCGGATATTGACTACAACATGCCTGAGATTTTCGCCAACCGTCCATGGCATCATCAGATTCCTGTGTCTCTTTCCAATGGAAGTCCCCGTTACCAGCTAGAAATGAACTCCAAATTCGGCCATATCAGAAATGGCCTGAGCCAGCCTGAGCTTGATGATTTCGTTCTGGAAGCAACAGTTGAAACAATTAAAACGAGGAAGCCGGCCCTGATGCTGATCCATTTTGTCGATCTCGATTACCAGCGTCATATCTACGGTTTTTCATCAGAAGAAGCTATGGCCGCCCTTCACCGCCATGATGAGAGACTCGGCCGTATTATGGATGCCCTCAAGGAGGCTGGAATAGCGGAAAACTCCACCGTGGCCATACTTGGGGACCACAGTGCACTTGATGAGTCTAAAGTAGTCAAATTGAACGTATTATTTAGAGACCGAGGACTTATCCAAACCAATGCTTCGGGTAAAGTGACCGACTGGAAAGCCTATTGCAAGAGTTGTGACGGCTCGGCCTATGTATATGTAAAAGATCAGAACGATGATGCTTCCAGAAACGCAGTAACGGATATTTTGGCAGAACTTTTACAGGATGCTCGCAATGGAATAGAAGCAGCCATCACGAGTGTTGAGGCAAACGCAAAAGGAGCTGATGGCTCTGCCTTCAGGATGCTTGAAGCTTCCAGAGGATTTTATTTTAGCGAGGCTATTGACGGTGATTACATCGAGGATGTGACCGAACAGGATGCCAGGTCGAAAAAGTACACCTTTGCCTGCCATGGATATTCTCCTGAGAAACAGGGTTATCATACCGTTTTCTTCGCTGCTGGAAAAGGTATTCGCCCAGGGATTTCAGTCAAATCAATGCACCTCACAGACGAAGGCCCGACTTTTGCCCGCCTGCTCGGCCTCGACCTGGGTGATACAGATGGGTCCATTATCGAAGGGATTTTGTATATTTAGCACTAGGAAAGAAGGTCTTTTGAGGACTTGAATAGAAGTATATTACCAGTTGAATTAGATTTTTTCCGTTAGGAAGGTTTTATTTCCGGGAGAGACAGTTTTACTGACGGTTGAGAAGAAAATATTTCTGGTTGCAACGGTTTTATTATTGGGTTTTGCTGAATTTGCTAAAGGTCGCAACAATTTTAGTACGGGTTGGGCCGGTATTAATCAATTTACCTGAAAAAATATATTCTTATTGGGGGCAAAATGATGAAGGGTTTTACGAAGGAAGAGAGCAGCTGGATTCGTTATGACTGGGCCAGCTCGGCTTATTCGATTATCATTTCGACGGCTGTATTCCCGCTCTTTTATAAAGCTTCAGCTACCGAGGCTGGTGTGAGCCTGTCAAATTCGACCGCCTATCTGGGTTACACAATTGCCATTGCCACCTTCATTCTGGCATTGATCGGGCCAATCCTCGGAACAATTGCTGACTATCAAGGGATGAAAAAACGTTTTTTCACTATATTCTTCACGTTAGGAATCACCTTTACAGCAGGTCTTGCCTTCGTGCCAAGCGGAAACTGGCTGATGCTGCTTGTCGTCTACACACTTGCCGTGCTCGGATCGACAGGTTCCAACGTCTTCTACGATGCCTTCATCGTCGATGTGACACAGGATGAAAGGATGGACAGAGTTTCAGCGCGTGGATATGGGATGGGTTACATCGGGAGTACGATACCTTTTATTATAAGTATCGCAATCATTATTTTAGCCCAGACAAAGGTTCTGCCGATTTCAATGACCCTGGCCAGCCAAACAGCATTCATTATTACCGCACTTTGGTGGGGACTTTTCTCCATCCCCATGTTTAAAAATGTACATCAAAAGCATTACATCGAACGCGAGCCGCAATTAGTGCTGCAAAGCTTTAGGCGTTTAGGAAAAACTTTTAAGGAAATTCGCAAGTACAGGTCATTATTTTTATTCTTGTTAGCTTACTTCTTTTACATTGACGGGGTCGGAACAATTATCACGATGTCTACAGCTTATGGAACCGATCTAGGCATCAGCTCTACCAATCTATTAATCATCCTTTTTGCTACCCAGGTAGTCGCCTGGCCGTTCGCCATCTTATTCGGAAAACTATCCGAGCGTTTTACCGGCAAAAAGATGCTTTACGTTGGGATTACGGTTTATATCTTTGTATGTATCTACGCTTACTTCCTGGAAACAACGACGGATTTCTGGATCCTGGCAATGCTTGTTGCCACGTCTCAGGGCGGTATCCAGGCTTTAAGCCGATCATATTTTGCTAAATTGGTGCCAAAAGCGAATGCCAATGAATTTTTCGGATTCTATAACATCTTCGGGAAGTTCGCTTCCATCATGGGGCCGCTGATGGTCGGGCTGACAGCACAGCTTACTGGCAATTCGAGCATGGGAGTGTTCAGCCTCGTCATCCTTTTTGTCATTGGGATGATCATTCTGGCCTTTGTGCCCGAACCAGAACAACAGCCTCAAGCACCTGAAATTGCCTAATCAACAGCCTCTGGGAAACCAGAGGTTTTTTTAAAAGGTTGTTTTCGTAAAGATCATTGGTATAATCCTAACGCCAATTTTAACGTAATATAAGGCTATTTCGCTGGTCGGTATTAAGTTTGCATCCCCTTTCTCACAAAAGAGGCAATTTTTTGAAGAAAAATAGGTCATACAATTCTTTTTTGTAGTCAATTAAGCAACAAAGTTTGAGAAAAGAACCTTTTAAAATGAATGGAGGTTATCTAGAGTCTATGAAAAAACTAAAGCTTTCCTTGATGATTATTGGCAGTCTGCTCCTAGTTTTCATCATTATCACCTTGTTCAATGCCCTTACACTGGAATCTCGCCAGCCTTCACCCAAACATTTTAATGGCACCATTAATGAAGACCATGCTATTAATAGCCTATCAAAGGCGATTCAATATAAGACGATTTCCTACCAGGACCGCAGCAAAATGGACCTGGCAGAATTCGATCGTTTCATTACCTTTTTAAAAGAGAGCTTTCCTATTGTACATAAAGAGCTTGAGCTTAAAAAAGTGAATGGCCATGCGCTTGTGTATAAATGGAGTGGAACAGACTCAACGAAACTTCCTATTGGTTTGACAAGCCATTACGATGTCGTTCCCATTCTTGAAGGCACGGAGGATAACTGGGAGCATCCCCCATTCAGCGGAACTGTCGCAGACGGAAAGATCTGGGGACGCGGTACCCTGGATGATAAAATCGGGGTGATTGGAATTCTTGAAGCTGCAGAACACTTGCTAAAAGAAGGTTATCAGCCTTCCCGCGATATCTATCTGATGTTCGGCCATGATGAAGAAATCGGTGGGGATGAAGGTGCAGCAATGATTGTAAGCACCCTTAATAAACGGGGCATAAAGTTTGATTTTGTTTTGGATGAAGGAGGAGCGATTGTTGAGAACATGGTTCCGGGAGTCAATCAACCCGTTGGCGTTGTCGGTGTTTCTGAAAAAGGATCCGCGACTGCAGAGCTGTCAATTGAAGGAAGCGGCGGCCATTCATCACAGCCAAAAAACCGGACGAATATTGGCAGGATTGCCGGTGCGGTTGCCAAGCTTGAAGAAACCCAGTTCCCTGCTGACCTGAAAGGACCTGGTGAGGATTTATTTGAGTTTGTCGCACCTGAAATGAACTTCGGCATGAAATATGTGTTTGCCAATAAATTTGTATTCGAACCGGTTATAGAAAAAATCCTCCTTCAGCAGCCCGCGTCTGCCGCGCTGATCAGGACAACGATTGCTCCAACGATTTTTAATGCTGGCGAACAGTACAATGCCCTCCCAGAAAAGGCATCGGCGATTGTTAATCTCCGCCTTATGCCTGGTGATTCATTGGAGGAAGTCAAGGAATACATTGAAGAAACGATTGGCGACGATGAAATCAAAGTGACAATAAAAGGCTCAGAGGCTTCTGGAGTTTCTAATGTTGACAGCTGGCATTTCAGAACAATCCAGCAAAGCGCGAGGAATGTATATGACGATGCAGTTATTGCTCCTTATCTGATGTTCGCAGGATCCGATGCAAAGCATTACGACAGCATCGCCGAAAACACCTTTCGGTTCCTGCCAGTACAGCTGACATCAGAGGATCTCAACAGGATGCATGGTACGAATGAGCATATCAGTATTGAAAACTATCTTAATGCTATCCGATTTTATATTGAAATCATCCAGGAAAGCAATCAACCTTTAGGAGGGTGAATTGGTGAAAGCTTCTATTCTTTCCTTTCTCGTATTGTTTTTGTTTTGGATCACAGCGTCCACTCTCTATTACGAACCCGTCTGGTGGTCAATTTTTTCTTCAGAACGCACGACCCACACTCCTTTGAGTGAACATGTCTCATTAATTAAAGTCACTTTAGCAGCCTTTCTTTTGCTTGGGATAAAAGCAATATTAAAAAGGTTCCTTACGAAAGAAAAATGATTCTAAAAAAACTAAAAAACAAGACGATATACTAGGCAGAGACTTTTAGCTTTGTTGCAGGAAAGGGACAATCTTATATGAAATTCAGCCTTCGAGCCTATATGGCTCTATTTTTTGGTGTCATCATCATTGCACTAACGATGCTGCTAAGTATAACGATCAGCAGGCATTCCGGTGAAACAATCAAAAGAGAGATAGGAAACAGCCTGTCAAATACGGCCTATCACATGGCAGATAAACTGGATTCGTTCATGTGGTCCAGGATTGGTGAAGTAGAAGTCCTTAGCCAGATAGAGGTTATTAAATCCCAGGATGATCTAGAGTCCGCACAGATACTGTTAGACCAGTTAAAGTCCAGTATTCCTGTATTTTCATGGATTGGCCTGACTGATTCAGCTGGAAATGTGGTCGCTGCATCAGACAAAATTCTGGTAGGGAATGATATTTCAATGCGCCCTGTTTATCAGGAAGGAAAAAAAGGAACTTTTATAGGAGATGTGCATAACGCTGTCCTTCTTGCAAACCTGCTTCCCAATCCAACTGGAGAGCCGATGCAATTTGTCGACATCAGCAAGCCATTGACAGATAAAGGCGGAGATTTCACGGGTGTTCTGGCGGCCCATCTGAGCTGGGAATGGTCGAGCCAAGTAAAAGATACCATCGTCGAACCCTTAAAAGATGAATTAAGTGGAGCAGAAGTATTTGTGGTGAGCGGCATGGACAATACCGTGCTTCTTGGACCTGACGGAATGACTGGTGACGTGCTTGATATCAAAAGCGTACATAATGCAAGAACTGGTGACAACAGCTGGCTCGTGGAAAAATGGCCTGACGGCAAGGAGTATCTTACAGGTTTTGCAGTAGGTGACGGCCACCATGATTATTCAGGACTGGGATGGACAGTCATCGTCCGCATTCCTATAGAGAACGCGTTTGCTCCTGTTGAAAATTTAAAATCTTACATCATTAAACTTGGGACAATTACGGCTATGGTATTCGCGATTATTGGGTGGTTCGTTGCGGGATTTATCTCGAATCCTTTGCGGAAAATATCGAAGGCCGCCCACAGCTTAAGAATGGGAAAGGAAACGTCAATTCCTTATATAAAAGGAATTAAAGACCTTGAAGTCCTTTCTGGTTCACTAAGAGAACTGGTTGAATCTTTGGTAAGGAGTGAATCCAATTTAGGAAGAATGGAAACCCTGGCTCACCAGGACCTTTTAACCGGTCTTGGCAATCGTGCCGCGCTTGATCAATTCCTGAACAAAGCGCAAATTGCGGGTCACTCACTGTCTTTTTTGTATTTAGATCTGGATGGATTTAAACAAATCAATGATACCTATGGACACCAAACCGGTGACCTGGTGCTCCAGGAAGTGGCAAAAAGACTCCAAGAAAGTACGCGGAAGAAAGATTCCATCTTCAGGCTGGGGGGCGATGAGTTCCTTATCGTGCTGAATACACCAGATCTATTGGTCGAAGCAGCACTTGGAACCATAGCCAACAAGTTGGTCACAAACATCAACAAGCCCTATGATATGGTTAATACCCAGTTAAAAGTTGGCTGCAGCGTCGGCGGTGCTGTCTGGCCAGAGCATGATATCGATCCATTCACAGTCATTAGCTACGCAGATGAAGCGTTATATGCATCCAAGAGAAAAGGAAAAAATAAATTCACCTTTCATATGGGAAAAGTTGAAAAACAAATGCCAGGAGCATAAACTCCTGGCATTTCGTATTGACATCGTATTTAATTCAAGGGTATTTTCGATTTCAAAAATTTTATCATTTCATTATACTCATAGGTTTTCAACACAATCCCCTCGTGATTCAAGACTACGTATGCAGGTTCTTTTTCAATCCCGGCAGTCGAGAAGGACTCTTAAGCTACTTCTAACGATTTTGGATGATAAATCATATGAACTTTCGATTCATCAACGCCCTCATTCGCTAACCTGGTTCCATCCACTTCCTCATCACCGACGACGTATAAGCCATAAATACCCTCTTGATCCGAAACCAATCCTTTTAACTGCTGTTCCTCTTCACTGAAGCCTGTTAAAAAAGCGATAATCGTCATTGACAGTACAATTAGCATCTTTTTCATTACGTACCTCCGGAAGATTAGCATTTAAATGAAATACGTTTTAGTAGTGATAAAGGTTTCAAATAAATGGATAATTATAATTTTTATACTTCTTCTCCATTTTTCTCTAAAAACCTTTCCAGCCATTCATAATCCACAGGCCCATTTGTAATGTCATATTGATACAAATCGTGTAATAAAATTTCCTTTTCGATTAATGAAGGCATGGTGATTCTCTCGTCTTTATATTCCAATTGGAATTGGAATTGTTCATCTGGATATTTAGAAATAAAATCTCGGTCGCCGACTTTTTTAACGTTATACTGACTTAAGAAATGAATGAGCTCCTGAATTGAAGCCTTATCCCTTATTTGACGATTATAAGCGGCCATATCATCCTTTAGTGGCAGCTGCTTATAATAAACCTTCTCGATATTGGTTGAATCAAGCAAATCCACTAAATTCTTTTCGCGATAATCGACCCATTTGGCAACTCCATACATAAGTAAAATTAAAATAGCGATTGATAATATATAAAAGTTTTTCTTTTTCAAACCCTATCTCCTTCCTTGATTGATAAAACTCGTCCTAAAATCAAGCCATAAATCCAGTGCCCCGCCATCCAGACAGCAAAGGCATATGCATTTGTTATTGTAGGTGTCCGATCTGAGAGAAGCGTCGTTGGAAATAGCAGCAAACCAACTATTAAGCTAATTCTAATAACAAAACGCTGTATTGCTTCTTTTCCTAATTCCTTTCTGCTGAAATAAAAATTTATAGCGAAGGCCAGCCCTATTGATATCACCATATGCAAACCAAACTCATCAACTTCAGATAATTTATTGTCCTTAAGAATCGGTATGTAATCAACATTCAGCAATAAGGTATACACTTTCAGGCTTGTTATAGATTGGGTGATTTTTAAAAACAATCCAAGGACGATCCCTGATATCAGCCCTCCGGCTAATGGTTTTATTTTTGGATGAATAAGACTTCTTCCTCTCTAACTTAACATAAATTCTAATAACAAATTCACTTGTTATCTATTCGGGAAAAATGGTAGATATTACTGTGGGTAAATAGAAAAAAGCAAGTCTCATAGACCTGCTTTTCATTGGTAGAGCGACTTTACTCTTTCAAGGTCACTTAGCAATTGGCTAATCTCCGATTGTGTTAATCTGACCGGCATCTGATCATATAGAGTGATGATTTGTCCATCAGGATCGTTTTCGTGTTTCTTCAAATAGTTATAAACGGCCTCCATCTGGCATTCTTTGAAAATCGATTGTGTTTCAAAGCTTTTCACCCGCTGCAAAGAAAATTCATTTATGGATTGATCAAATTCACCTGAGATGATCTTTCCGTCAACAAGCATTTTATCACTCCTTTGTATGGTGATGATATTTTTCCCCATTCAAAGGAACAAAACACTCCTAATTAACCGAAATATTTTTCATACTCTTCTTCAAGAAGATGTGGATTTAATTCTTCATATGCTAGCTCCTTGGAGGTGATACATAGTCCGGCACAAACTGTTCCCAATTTAAGTGATTCTTCAGTTGATTTGTCCTTTAAAAACCCGAACAAGAAACCTGAAAAAAAGCTGTCTCCTGCGCCGTTCGCATCCTTGTATTCATACTCGTTGATAATCGAAGATTCCAGCCATTCCTGATCACTTGTCAGAGCTGTCACCCCATTCTTTCCGTGTGTACAGACAACCAGCTGTTTACCCATGGATATCCACTTCTCCATCATAGGTTTATAATCAGGCATATTGTCAGAGCTGACAAAGATATAATCTGCGATTGCGATAAAATCCTCATGATACGGGTTGCCGGGATTATAGTCGTGTAAATCGGTCCACACAGGCTTATTATATTTTTTTATCATCGGGATTAACTGCTTGGTGTACTCGATGATATTCAAAACAACCAAATCAGCCTCTTTGATTAGCTGCTCGATCCTGTGCAGGTTTAGATGCAATTCAGATGAAGACTGGGTAACAAATATCGATATCCTTTCTCCCTGCTGACTCATCAAATTGATATGTCTCTCAGTCCCCCGAGGATCATGGTCATAAACAAAGTCAACACCGCCCTCATTCAGTTTCTTACGGATTTTCGCCCCATATTCATCATTCCCGATTATAGAATGAAGTGTTACCGGCACATTCAGTTTCGAAAGGTTCAATGCTTTGCCTGCACCAGTAGATCCTAATGTCTCAGAAAAAGCGGCATAGTGGATTGTTTGTGGCACCGGTTCTGGAAGTTTATCCAGATGAATGATCGAATCAAATGTAGTTCCACCTATTATAAGAACTTTTCCCAACTCATTCTCCTCCTTCTATCAACTTTCACTTAAGTTGAAATCTATAGCTCCTCAACTGAATCGAAAAACCAGATTATGCAGATAAGCATTGGTCCGAGCAAGCTGACACCAGAAGCATGATGTTATTCATGAAATCTGGTAACTAGTGCACAATTAAATTTGGATTGTATGTATAACTTTAGAATAACAGTGCGAAGTCATTTATTTATATCCATTTTTGTCTAAAACTCCACAAACTTTTGGAGAATCTTAGACTTTTTCTTGAAGCAGATATAAGGGAAAACACCTATTAAATACCTTATCAAGCAAAAAGAAGCGTTATTCACACTTCTCGAAACAAGACTTTTCTGCGGTTTTTTAATTTTTCTATAATATTAGGAGACTTTATTCATAGCTTCCTGACTTTCTCCCCATCCACAATCATCAAATTGATTCCCAAGCCTTCCGCGCTCAAAGAATCTCTTCCTAACTTGGATAAATCGATTTCAGTGTCTATTCTGACCATTTGTCTCCCTTTTCCATGGAGTGTGACCTCGTATGGTCCTCCTTCATTCATGAGAGATAGAATCGGATAGTCATCTTCGAACAGGTATTTTTCATAGAAGTCGATGTCGAATTGAACTGTTTGATTGCTGTGATTTTCAAATGGAAGATGGCAGACCGCATATAATGTTGTATCGTCTTTCATTTCAAAACGGTAAAAACTCTCTCCTCTTTCGTACTCGACAGCGTAAATACCTGTCGCGAACGTTTTTTGATAGGCATTTACCATTTCAAGAGGCAGGAAGACTACTAATACCATAGAAATTAAAACAAGGCGCTTATGGTATATTTTGAGCGATTTCACGAGAAAAAACTGACTGATGATAAATAAAACAAGGCCAGATACTCCAATATAACTGACTCCATCCATGGTAGTGAGGGGGAATCCAAGAGCTGACGATCGTTCCTGCCCTACAGGATATTCATGATGAAACGGAAAATTCAGTGCTATCGAAATAAAGAAAAAGAGCATGGCCAGGATCAAATATTTTTTATTCTTAATCATTATGGTTCATTCCTTTCCACGCAAGAATTAAAATGGCCTTATGAGCGATAAATTATTGGGGGATGCTTATATAGTACATCAAACTGGATCAGCAGAAGCACGATTCCAATCAACATAACTCCTTCTGCAATGGACAGGATGGATTCCTTAGGCTGTTCCCAGGCTTTCCATTCGAAATAAGCCCTCAGAAAATTTTGTGCAGTGAACAGTAAGGTCATGATTAGTAGAAAAAGATTTCCTGGAAAATCTTCATACATTAATTGAAAAAATAAATATACATAAGCGATCACGGTCGCAATACGGAGGACCCACTCTAAGTTTCGATGTGTTTTATTTATATGGTTATATGAAAATGCTTTTCTTTTAACTTTTGGAATATTGAGCGCTTTTCTCAAAATGAATTTCATCAACCAGATGGTTGCAACGATCAAACCAATTAGGATTAAAAATTCCATGAACTCCCTCCTTATCTATCATGTTACCATCTTGTTCCAATGAATAAAATAGCAGTGTTAATTTTATGCAACATTGTTATGGACGGAGATTCAGTCTCTATCATGACATCCTCTTCTTTCAAATGTTGTATAAATTTCCTTGCAAGCAATTAAACTCCCATAAAAAGGACCTTCCCATAAAAAGCGGAAGGTCCTTTGATTTTATTTTTTGCCGTTTTTCTTCACATTGATGAAAAGCTTGCCATCTGCCGTTTTCCTTGTTTCGTTGCCATAGGAGTCTACTGCTTTGACCTCAACGACGGCCCCGTCTGCGACGACATCCTTAGTGGCTGTATAGTATCCTACATAGTATCCTGGTGAAACTTCACGCATTGGAAGCTCTGTCGCATTCGTTATCTGAGAATTGCTCGTTAATGGCATATGAATAACAAATGTTGCATCCAGGTCAGTTTCACTCATGAACTCGAGTTTTACACTTTCCCCTTTCTTCAATGTTTGATCCTGGTCTGGTTTCAAGTCTGAAATCACTGGAGCGGTGTATTTTACGTCGACAGTTACAGACTCTTCAGTGACGTTTCCTGCTTTATCCTTCGCAATTACTTGGATTTCGTTCTTCCCCTCATCCAGCATGACCCTTGCTGAATAGGTTCCGTTCTCAACCATAGATGCCGATCCGTTAACCGTGACAGCGTCAAGGTTTGCATCAGCAATTGCGCCGGTAACCGTTACCGTTTCTTTATTGATTTTGCTTCCATCAGCAGGAGAAGAGATGGACAATTCCGGTGCATTCGGATCATAAACCACTGTTACTGGTGCTGATGGATCAGTAATTCCCTGCTCTGTCGATGCTTTGGCTGTCAGTACATTCATACCTTCATTTAGGGTTACTTCAACAGCATAAGAGCCATCATCGTTTGCAGCTGTGGTTGCAACCTCTTCGCCATCATTATAGATATGGACAGTGGTTGTTGGAGCTGCCGATCCTTCTACTGTTACAGTAGCTTCATTTGTAAAAGAACCATCTGCAGGTGAAGCGATGCTTGGTGCTGTCACTTCATAATCAACCACCGCACGAATCATATAGTTTCCTTCATCCTCTGGAGAAGGCGACCAGCTTCCGCCCACCATCTGCCAGCTTCTTAATGCATTTTCACCGTTTTCATCAGTAGCCAGCCCTGGTGAGGCTGTGTTGATTCCTGCCTGGATGTAAACCAGGTAGAAATCTCCTTCTACCACGATTCCATGGCTGCTTAAATCAACATGTGTCCATTCACCGTTTCTCAATGCATTGGCATCAATTGGTCCCGCCAGCTTCTTTCCTGGTGCACCGTCAGTGCCGCTTGCATCGTATACTTCCACTTTGAAATCCGTACCGCCCGGAACTGGCCATTCTGTATCCCAGAAACGGAACAGTCCGCCAGTAACTAATGCTTTGTCATTGCCTTCTGCCAATGACATTTTTACAGCCCAGCCATTGCCAGCGTCATAGAATGCACGCGCATTCTCAGCGCTGCCATCATCATATCCGATTTCGCCTGGATAACCGATGAACGGTTTGATTTCAAAGTTTTGCTCAACATCCCCATCAAGCGTCACGGACGCCTCTTGACTGTAAAAATGCGGAGCAATTACTTTTACAGTGTATTCCCCTTCATATGCAGTCAACGAGTATTGACCATTTTCATCTGTTGCCACTGGTGCAATGTTCGCATCTTCAAGCAAGTAAACGGTCGCACCCTCAACAGGTTCACCTGTGGCTTTGTTCGTAATCGAACCAGTTAATGTGCCTTTTGGCAATTCCTCGAGATTGAAGTTTGCCGTTGCCTCTCCATCCTGCTCAATTTCAACTGTTTGAGTCTGTGGACGGAAACCATAAGCTTCTGCTACAACCGTGAAGGTACCGGCTGCATGTGTCAGTTCGAAACTGCCATTTGAAGGGTTGGTTTTTACGGAACGGCCTGATTCAACAACTGTCACTGAAGCCTGCATCGGCAATGCCATCAGACTTGCTGAACTGTCTGCCTTAGGCTGCTTAGGCAATGACATTTGGATTTTATTTGGATCCACATCTTCTTTCATCCTATCTTTCGTGTCGTCTTTAGCCACAGTTGTTTCTGCCTTCACTGGTTCAGCGATCGGAGTATCGGATAAAACCACATCATCCAGATACCACCCATCCCTGACGACGCTGCCATCAGTTGTTACGTTGAAAGCGACATAAATCCTTTGGCCAGCATATTCACTTAAATCGACTTCACCATCGATCCAGCCATTCGAAAGATTATTTACCCGCAGTTTTTGCACCCAGTTAACAGCATCGGTGGAGACAAATACATGGCCGTAGTCATAATTTCTCTCCAGGTTATACCATTGCTTAAACTGCAGGTAGCTGCTGCCTTCCGGTAAATCGATTGGCGGCATTTGCAATGACATGTTCGCCCGGTTTTGATACGTTCCAGCAAGGGCAGTTCCATAGACCTTCTCGCCTGAAAAAGCAGAGCCAGGACCACTTGTCGGCGTGCCCCACTCCCAGCTGTTGGCGTCTCCATAAGAAGTCCAGCCAGAAGCATCGTTCTCGAAGTTCTGTTCATAGCCTACAGTGATTCCAGGCAAGACTGTCACGGTAAATTCGCTTACCGTTTCATTCCCTCCGAAGTCCACTGCTCTCCATTTATATACGAATTCGTTTCCGGAGACCGCTTCACCTGGGATATTTGCCTGGTACGTTCCATTTTTATAGTCTCCGCCAGTACGTACGGCTGAAACAGCAGTCCAGGACCCATCCTCCAATTGATATTCCACTTCAACATTTGTTACACTGATGTTGTCGGCAGCTGAAGCCTCTAAAGTCAGTGGCATTCCTGCGAAAACCGTGGCAGGTTGGGAATGCTCCAACACCGGCGCTTCACTGTCGTCTCCATCCTTTGTTACCTGTCCTTTTAATTTCCCCAATCCAGACGCAACAGAGGAAACTGCATCAAATACATTCAACAATCCAGAACCATAGCCATTATTCGGTGATTCAGGATAAGCATTGTCTGTTAATGGCAGTGCCGTAGTTAATAGAATCTCTTCCAACTCATCAACAGTCAGACTGGAATTGGCCTGCAGCAATAAGGCAATAGCTGCTGAAACATGCGGTCCGGCCATTGACGTCCCATTCCATCCTCCTTCATATCCGCTTCCAGGAACAGATGAACGGATGTTGACACCAGGTGCTGTCAGTTCAGGCTTGATTTCGCCATAAGGTGACGGGCCTAAGAGTGAAAAGCTTCCCAAGTTATTATTGATATCTGTCGCTCCTGTTGCGACTGATTCTGGATAATTGGCAGGGTTCGCAACGGAACCTGGTCCCCCTGGATTGCTGAAAGTCGTATTCCCAGCAGAGAATTCAGGGAAGATTTCAGCAGCTCTCCATGCTTGAACCATTGGACGATACCACTCATCCAATCCAGGTCCGCCGCCCCATGAGTTGTTGACAACATCAGGTGCTAAATCAGGGTTCCCATTTGGAGCAAGGATCCACTCACCAGCTTCCAGCAAGTCAGTATCTGTACCTCCAGAGGATGTGAATGCTTTTACAGCAATCCATTTGGCGCCAGGGGCAACTCCGATTGCATTTGATCCATCCGGCTCGGATCCCACCATCGTCCCAGTCACATGCGTTCCATGACCGTGATCATCATAAGGTGCAGATTGGCCGCGAACGGCATCAAACCAGTGGTTTTCATGTGACGCCTGCCCAGTAGCTGAGTCAAACCCCCGGTATTTCTCCTGCAATGCAGGGTGATTCCATTGAACACCCGTATCGATCGAAGCTACGGTAATTCCGCTGCCATCAATCCCCATTTCCCAGACTGCAGGTGCTCCAACACGGTCAATATTCCATTCAATTGAATTCGTTTTAGCAGCAGGTTCCTGAACAGCTGCTGACTTTTCCGGAATGAACAGCTGCCTTGTTTCATTTGGCAGAATTTTATCGACCTCAGCGAAACCAGCCACTTTATCCATTACCTCTCTCGTAGCTGTTACCGCAATCGCATTCACGACATGGTAAGAATGGATATCCTTAGCCCCGCCGTTTTTTTCTTGCTCCTTAAGGAATTCGATCAGATCGAACTGTGTTTCTTGTGCCTTTGCTTTTAGCTCTGATACAATCGTAGAACGCTTTATCGATTTCGTTTTTGCAGGTGTGGCTTTATTCAGGCTGGCTTTCTTCTCAGCCTCTTTAGCGACAGCGTTCGTGTCCACCTGCTCTTTCATTTTTACCAGGAACGTAACTTTATCTTGATTCTCAAATTGCATATAAAGCTTTTTGTTCACTTTCTGCTCTGCAGTCTGGACTGCTTCCTTTGCAGAAACACTGACTCCGTTTGTTGCTGCAGCTGTCTGGATCTGTGGCTGAAGCAACAATGGTACAACAAGTGCAGTTGATAGAAGTACGGATAATAATCGGCAATTTTTACGTTTCATCCATCTACCTCCTAAGTATTTTCCTTTGAATTTCTTACCTGCCCTCCTTTCGTCGCACACTCTATGTGAAAATAGATGCTAAATCAACCATAGCCTTTTGTGGGTGGTAGTTTTGTCGAATCTTAGTGTATAAAACTGAATATTCAGAAAATGATTATTTAGTTGCTATTGGGAAATTTTTAAAATAATCCCTATAGAGTGTAAACCAATTTTGTAACAAGCTAAGGTCTATAACTTTCTAATTATTTCCATATGGCAATCTCCCAGCTAGAAGTGGAAGAGATCGAAAAATGGTTATTTATCCCTAAATCAAACATCTATCCCTGGGTAAAATATTCTGAAACTTACACTAAAACCCCATTTATTAATACAAAAGGACCTATAATAAAACACCAACGGGTATAGCACATGGCGGATTTAGCCTCAATTTTGCAGATCACAGGTTATTTATCGAATAAAAAAACAGAGGTTTTGGGCCTCTGTTTCGTAATGCTTTTATTTAATTGTGAAGGTATCTTCTGATTAAAGGACTTTTCCAAATCAGACTCCAACCAAACTTTGAGTTCATATGTCCCTCTTGTTTACTTACGCTTTCTTTTGACAGCTTTTCCTCTATTCGGATCAAAGCTGTCAGAAGTTGGACTTTCTTTTGACAGCTTTTCCTCTTTTCTCATCAAAGCTGTCTTAAGTTGGGCTTTCTTTTGACAGCTTTTCTACTTTTCGCACCAAACCTGTCTTAAGTTAGGCTTTCTTTTGACAGCTTTTCCTCTTTTTCCACCAAACCTGTCTTAAGTTGGTCTTACTTCTGACAGCTTTTCCTCTATTCGCACCAAACCTGTCTTAAGTTAGGCTTTCTTTTGACAGCTTTTCCTCTTTTTCCACCAAACCTGTCTTAAGTTGGTCTTACTTCTGACAGCTTTTCCTCTATTCGCACCCAACCTGTCTTAAGTTAGGCTTTCTTTTGACAGCTTTTCCTCATATCGCACCCAACCTGTCTTAAGTTGGGCTTTCTTTTGACAACTTTTCCTCTATTCGCACCAAACCTGTCTTAAGTTGGGCTTTCTTTTGACAGCTTTTCCTCTTTTTCCGCCAAACCTGTCTTAAGCTGGTATAAAAGAAAAAGTTTCAGAACTTACTAAATTTTTATTTCGCTTTTCGAAAAAGATGCTACAATACTATTTAAATCACTTTCAAAAAGAAGGGACTACAATGAACAAAAAATTATGGCTTACATATGGCATGTTGACCTTTGCCACGTCAACATGGGGCAGTGCATTCATTGCCGGAAAATACGCGGTCCAGAGCTTCGAACCGGCTACTGTAGCCTTTTTTCGGTTTTTCGGGGCTGCCATCCTCCTATTTCCTCTCATGTTCATGATGGAGAAAAACCGTCAGAAACCGAACTGGAAGGATATCAGCTTATTTGCCGTTCTGGGCCTTACGGGGATCGCATTGTATAATATCTTTTTTTTCCTGGCCAGCAAACATGCACCCGTTATCAAAAGCTCTCTGTTCATTGCTTCCAACCCGGTGCTGATCGTGCTTTTGTCAGCTTTGTTTTTAAAAGAAACCATCACCCGCAATAACGTGATTGGATTAGCTATTGCCCTTTCAGGTGCCTTTTTCATCATTACCGATGGAAATCTTATGAATTTAATTAAACTTGGATTTGAGCCCATTGATTTCGTTTTGATGGGTGCAGTTGTAAGCTGGGCGCTTTACAGTGTAGTGGGCAAAATCGTACTGAAGAAGTTCAGCTCTGTGGAGTCGACTACCTATGCAGTAGCATTCGGTACGCTCTTTTTACTGCCTTTCGCCCTGGCAGAAACGTCATGGCAGGATGTACAGCAGGCATCGAGTACAACCTGGGCCGCGATTATCCATATGAGCGTTTTGGTTACGGTCGTGTCATTCGTCATGTATTACAACGGAATCAAAGAAGTTGGCGCAGCAAAGGCATCGATTTTCATCAATGTTATGCCGGTATCTGCGGTAATAATGGCTACTTTGTTTTTAGGTGAAAATTTCTCTGCCGCTCATGCAATCGGAGCTGCTCTCGTATTATCAGGAGTTTATATTGGAACGAACCCGAGGCTTTTTAAAAGGAAGCCCAAAGCTGAGATAGTAAAAAATGAAATCGCATAAGGAGTGGCGAACATGATCCACAGTATCGATCTGAAGTCCGAAAACCTGCATGGTTCTTTTAGTAATAAATATAAACCAATTCTTACAGTCCAATCCGGCGATTCAATCCGCATGCAGACTCCCGACATTGAATGGGGGTATTCAGCATCTAAAGGAATTGAGAGAGCGTTTTTCCGGTCTGCTGTAAATGAAGAAACTCCACTGCACCCGATGGTTGGACCCATTGAAGTGATGGGCGCAAAGCCAGGAATGGTGCTGGAAGTGAAGTTGAATGATGTTGTGCCAGGCTGGTATGGAACGAACTGGGCAGGGGGCAAAAAAACCTGGCAAAATGACGCAGTCGGTTTGACAGGAACTGAGAAAATCCGCCTTGACTGGGAATTAGACCGAGATACGATGACTGCGAGGACTGAAGTAGGTTCCCGTCCAGTAAATGTAGCGCTTAATTCTTTCATCGGTTTGATGGGGGTCGCACCAGCAGAACATGGCGTGCACCACACCTCTCCTCCCCGCTATTGCGGCGGGAATATCGACTGCAAGGAGCTAAAAAGAGGCAGCACCCTGTACCTGCCGATTTCTGTTGAAGGAGCTTTATTCTCAATCGGGGACGGCCATGCCGCACAGGGAGACGGTGAAGTTTCCGGTACAGCAATCGAGTGCCCGATGGACTTGGTCGATATCACGTTAACTGTTAGAGACGATATGCAGCTGACAATGCCAAGGGCAAAGACACCTGCTGGATGGATAACATTTGGATTTAATGAAGATTTAAATCAAGCAGCTGCTCAAGCACTTGACGAAATGGTCGAATTAATCTGTGTGCTTTACAAAATGGAACGATCGCAAGCACTGGCGCTGGCCAGTGTAACAGTTGATCTGCGAGTTACACAAGTAGTAAACGGTGTTAAAGGTGTGCACGCCGTATTGCCGGATGCCAGCATAGCTTTATAAGTTTGTAATCGTTCATATCCGTAACTGAATATGAACACAGGCGGAAACCGATGATGGAAAATTTTCGATGCAACTCAAAACCGGCTGGAGAATTCAGTTAAGTTGCTCTATTTGAAAAGCCTATAAATACTAATCTCTCCTCTAAGAAAAATCAGCGGGCTGCCCCGCTGATTTTTTTACTTATTCTTATAAAATCGATCTCGGACTCGTTTCAAACGCGCATGATAATTTAAAATATCCAGTCTTGCTTTTTCTGCCTCCGGAGCGATTGGCCTTAAATTCTCGATATCCCAGTAATCGATGATCACATCAAGGACTTGATCGAAATATTCAAGCGGTCCATAATTCGCCTCTTTCGCGATGATTGACATCCGATTATCGAAATCAGGCATTACAGCTCCCGGCATTTGGAAATTCATGATGACATTCCCCAGGTAATAGCAATAATTAGGTTCAAGTTCTAGATGATACTTAATAACCTCGCGGTAGAACGCATAATGCAAGGTTTCATCCTTAGCAAGTCTGCGCAGCAATGTTGCTAATTCCCTGTCATGTGCTCCTGCCACTTTAGCGACATTATTGTAAAACACCATTGTTGCGAGCTCCTGCATCGATGTGTAAACCATCGTTTCAAATGGAGTATGGAAATCAGGATCCCAGCCATTCTCAAGCGTCATTTTATGTAACTGATGCAGCCTCATTGGCTCAACATTCCTTGTAATCAAAAGATAAGTCTCTAGCAAATTTGAATGCTGATCCTCTTCCGCCGTCCAGGTATGGACAAAATCCTTGATGACCGACAATGATCCTTTGAAAGTCTGATCCAGATAGGACGTAAACCACGGCAAATTCACCTCGGTCAACAGCGCAGTTTCAATCGCAGTAATGACCGATGCCGGCAGCGTTACCTGGCTTTCATCCCATGGGACCCGTTTAAAGTCCATCGCCTTGTCCCACGGTAAAAATTCATGATACCCCCAATCTATTTTTTCCGCCCGCATTTTGTGCTCTTCATACAATTCCCTAATCCTTGGTTCGAGTCTAAAATCCAAATGATTTGTTAACATTTAGTCCCTCCGTTATTTTTCGAAAACGATTTGGTTAATTACTAGATGTTATGACCTGTTACTAATTTAAATTTTAACATATTTTCTGAATTTTACTCGATTAGAAGTTTTATATATTAATAAATAGGTCCTTTGTAGTATAAATTCTTCTATTCGTAAGAAACCCCACAAATGGTGTACTATTATAAATATTTCTTAAATCCCCTGCTTACTGAGCCGCTGTACCCGTTTCTTTCAAAGAAAATATGGGCTTTTTCTCGTTTAGAACCACTTAGAAGCATAATCCGATGGCAATCGATTGATCTACAATATTTCTCCACATATTGTAGAAGTTTCTCGCCAATTTTCTGACCCCTGCAGTTCTCATGAACAACGATATTTTCTACTACTGCGTAAGGCCTTAACCCGTGCAGAGCCTGAAGACAAATATTCAGTGTAAGTGTTCCTAATATTTCTCCTTCTTCCTCATATACTAACAAAAAGTTGTGTCGGTCCCTTTTCATAGTTTCTATCTGGTCTTCAAGAACACACATTTTCTTACTGTTGGGCACTAACATTTTATATAGCCCATAAATTTGCATTTGATCAGTACCTTCAGCTTCACGGATCATTTTTGTGCACCTCTTTTGGAATTCTTACTTGTTATTCGTTTTACAGCATAGAAGTCTTTTTACTATCCCTTTTATGACGCATTATGGTTTCAAGTTCTTTCTTTGTGTCGGGGTGAAGGATGGCCTTTTCAGTAAGGTCTAGGGTCCCTGGCTTTACCCTCCTTCCCCACTTTCTTGACAACGACCGCCAATCACAGACCATTTCCAGTAAATATTTCCGGGGTATTGGCAATGCCAGTTTTTTATTGTGATCTACAACCCAATATTCCCAGTGATGTTTGTTCTTATGTTGGTGATTCAGCCAGGCATACCGCCATCTTAATTCCTCTTCTTCACTTAAGTTTTTCCCAGAAAAAACTTCCTGGCATAAGGAAAAAACTCTCCAGGGGAAAATTTTGATAGATCATGGGTAATCCCCTGGATGTATAATCCCTCAATCCAACATTCAACCAGTACATTCATTTTGTGATCAAGGAGGTAAAGCACATACTTCCAATAGGGTTTCAGCATAAAAGTACCTGCCAATCTAATAGTCTTAATTCTATATTCTGTTTATATGTTTACATTTCCTTCCTTAAACTCCGACAGGATGAGAAGTCATAAAAAAGCAACCCAGTCCGTATGAAAGAGGGTTGCAAATTATCATGATTACTTTTTTAAAATCCCTAAATAACTCTTCCATGGACCTACTGCCTCTTCATATCTCCTTGCCAGCACTCTGGTAATCTGGGAAATATGCGTTAAATCATGAACGGCCCAAGTAGAAATCAATTCGCGCGCTTTCACTTCTCCATACTCTGGATGGATTCCCTCCAATTCAAGCTGGCTGTCATCTTTGATCAACTTTTTCAGTTTTTCAATACTTTCATACCTTAAAGTGCTAAATTCACAAATCTTTTCTTCAATCGACCATTCATTGTACTGCTGCAAATGTGAAAACCGGTCAAATATGGGGAATCTTTTATCACTTGTATCGCTTAACATTAACTCCAATCTAGGGATCCAGTTATATTTCTCACCATCGATCAGGTGGCCAATGACCTGGGATGGATTCCAGGTTCCTTCCCCTTCATTAGATTCTAGCCAATCGCCAGATAAACCTACTAAATATTGCTCCAATACATTTGGTGTCCGTTCCAGTACTTCAATTGCTTCTGATAAGTTAAATGTCATTCTTTCTGGGGCCCCCTTTATTTTTTTAAAAACAATTAGATGTAATACATTGTCATACTTCTGTTCTTTTTCTGAAAAAAATCAATGGTATGATAGATTTGTCTGATTATTTTTAGATAAGAGAGTGAAATAGATGCTGACAATCAAAGAAGCTGCAGAACAATTAACTACATATGGGATGGAAACGACTGAACAGGAAGTCAAAACCTGGATAGAGACAGGCTTATTAAACGCTGAATCTGATAAAATAAATCCCAGGAATCTCGCAGAATTTGTTATCAAGAAAAATACCGACCTATTGGAACAGTCTCGTCGTGAAAATTACAAACTGAACGAACAGCTTGATCTTTTAAATACAAGATTACATATCGAACAATCAAAGGTTCGCACATTGAAAAAAATGCTCAATGCCCATATAGAGGCGTCGGGTGCGCCCACTTCTGAGCTTGAGCAATTGCTGGGGTTAAAACAGAATAGCAGCGCTCATTCACTCAAAAAAGAATTCAAAAAAATACTTAAAGCCCTTCATCCCGATCGCGGTGGTGACGAAAGACTCTTTAAAGTGTTCAAAGAACATTATGAGAAATTGTGATGATGGAAATCAATTTTTCATTGCTAAATAATATGTACTGATTCCCATGATCAGACCACCTGAAATACCAATGGCTGCGCCTGCTGCAACCCATATTGTGGACAAATAGATGCCGGACATCTATGTGAACAATCCTACAAGGAATAAAAATTTACCTTTTTTCATGCTGACTCCCATTATCTTTGTTTTACTAAATTACTTCTGTAAGAACATGAAAATACCCTTTATTTAGGAGAAGATTCCATGTTTAAGGCTGACTTCCGGCGTCCCATTGAATGGTTCACTGCTAAAATTTCCAAAGAGTAAGCAAAAACCCTCCAAATCCAACGATTCAGAGGGTTCTATAAAATTTATTCTTTCGGTTCGACCGGGCCTTCAAATACTTTTGCTTGTTTGGCAAAACTGAATTCATTCTTGGCCAGGCCTCCGAGTGATAAGTCAAAATACATATTAACATGGTCGCCTGTTTGATGGGCTTTTTTGTTTTCCAATTCTTTTGCGCGGATGATCGCTTCTTCGAAAAGTTCCGCATGGGCTGCTTCACGATCAATCAGGAATTGGAACATTTCCCTTGCCCCCGGGTCGTCTACATGACGATATAACTCTTCATATACTTTTTTCGCGCGGAGTTCAGCCGCTAAATCTGAATGCAGATTGGCGACGAGATCGCCAACGTTATTGATGAAATTACCTGTAAATGGAGTTCCTGAAGAATCCACAAAATCTAGTCCGTGACCATCTAGAATCATGCTTTTCTGAACAGTAGAATTAAAGTTGAAGTGCATCATATTGTTGATATGGCTCTTGGCATCAGACAGAATATTCCCTTCACCGGACATCTTCCGTTCATCTGCACCCATCTCTTCCTTCTTTTGCTCCATATCAGGACCACCCATTAACTGGGTGATACACTCACCAACCATTTCAAGATGGGAAATTTCCTCTGTAGAAATATCCATCAGTAAATCTCGGATCGCCGGGTCAGGAGTGCTAAAGCTTTGGGCAAAGTATTGAAGACAGGCTTTCAGTTCACCGTTGGCACCGCCAAATTGTTCAAGTACTGCAGCTGCATGTGCTGGATTGGGGCTTTTAACTTGGACAGGGAACAATAATTCTTTTTTGTGAATGTACATTATTCAGCCTCCATCAAGTATATTTTTACACTTAGACTCATTCCCGAGTGGGGTTTGTATAAACGTCTATTTTCCAGATTTTTAAAAATATCTCATAACAAGCCCGTTACTCGAAACAAAACCTTCATAAATGATATAATGAGATTTCAGCAAAAGACGATATACTTATTAACATACATAAGGAGGTGCATCCATGAAAAAATCAATCTTTTTAATCATGCTATTGATGATCGGTGCTATTATAAGCGGCTGTTCTGGAGATGAACCTGAATCAAAAGGACTTTCCCTTCCGGATGAAACCGGTGAGGAAGTATCCTTTGAGAATATGGATGAGCCAGCGCTTGTTTTCTTTTTCACCGGAGTTGGTTGAGACTTCTGTAAATCGCAGCTGGTCGAGCTGCAAAACCGAAAAGAATCATTCAGCCAGTTTCCAGGAAACATTTATGCAGTAAGCGCATCATCAGTTAAAGAACATAAAGCAATGAAAGAAGAGCTCGGACTGGAATATCCCGTTATATCGGACAAGGACTTGAAGCTGATCAAGAAGGTGAACCTATTGGACCCTGAGTCTCCAATATCGGTCAGAGGATTCGCTGTTATTGATAAAGACGGCACTGTTCTTCACTCGCAGCAAATCGATACATTCGGTACAGAAGCGGAAGGAATAATCCCATACGCTGCTGATATTGCGAACGGGGAGAAACCTGAGGAGTAAAAGAAAGCACCGCCTATAATTTTCCTAACGGGTCCTCTTGGAGTACAAACCGCGAAAATCAAATCAAATAGCATGTTAAATCGTTTACGATCTAGCATGCTATTTTTAATTAGTATAGGGACGTGTTTATGACCAATTTTATTTGATAATTAATACTGTAATTAGCATCCCAATTAGTAAAGTTAGAATGAACATTCTCATGCTGTTAGTTTATATGGGAATGGCAAATTTCCGTACATAACATAGATGCACTAGGAGAATGAAGTTTGGTCCTTAGATAAGCGGAGTTTTTCCGGTTATATTCAGAATGAAAAACGTTTTTGGCTAAATAAGCGGAGTTTTTCCGGTTATGCCAAGCAAAATCCACCAATTTAGTGTTTTTCGAGTTAATAGACGGAATTTCTCCGTTTATTTAGTCTATTTTCAGTGCAATTTACTTATTAAGCGGAATTTTTCCGACTATTTATCAGCTCGGGTATTTCTTTTGAAAACTCAAATGAAATTGTAATTCCAATCATAATGACTTTGAATTAAAAAATTAAGTAGTTAAAAAGCATGATGATTAATTGCTAATCACCATGCTTTTTTCTACATTACTTGTACTGTTTTTTTATGATTTCGCACTTCCAAAGAGAATTCTTTAATAATTTTACGGCTTTATTCCGGTTGGCAGCAAAGCTCACCTTTTCCTGTTTCCAAGGCATTTTTCAGGCTTTTTAAAACTCCCGACCAGGCCATTTCATGCCACTTAACCGCTTCAGTCCATGCATCGTCCTCTTTGAAGCCTGTGTGACGTACAGTCACCTTTGTTGTATTGTCCTCTATTTTTTCAAAATTTACTGAGACGATTGTCAGTTGTTCTCCCACGTTCATCAGTGAACTGAACTGATCAGGTCCCTTCCATTCAAATACCAGCTCTCGAAAAAAATTCAGCTTCAGTACCTTGCATCCTTTCGTATTCATTCCCGTTCTATTGCCAGGAATAAAATAAAGCTCGTACGCTCCGCCAACTTTTGCTTCAATGTTTGTTTCTGGCGCAAACCACAGGGCAACCCGGTCTGATATTGTCCAGGCATGCCAAATTAATTCAACAGGCACATTAACTGTAATTTCTTGTTTAACTTCTGCCAAAATATTCTCCATAAACTTGGCCCCCTATTGAAAATTAGAAAACTCCACGAGCTCCAGCTGATTGCCGAATGGATCCTCAACAATGTTGTATCTTCCTGGCGGGCACGGTCTGGATTCATCAAACAAGATATGTGCGCCTCTTTCTCGCAGACGATTTACATCCTCATCAAGATTATCAGACAGTATGCCTATCAGAACCTTCTGACCTCCAGCAGAAATAGATCCTTCAGTCTTCTCCAGCACAATAGGGATCTCTTTATGTAGCAATGAAACGATATTTTCCCCATAATGTTTAGAGACTTCGAAATCTAGCACCTTGGTATAGAACTCAAGCGCTTTTTCGATGTCGTGAACCTTTATCGTTAATACACAAACTTTGTTTAACATTACCATCACTCCTTTTTCATAAAATTACCATAATCTAATCGATTATTTTTCTTCTAGTTTGCTATCTTTTTCAAATAAGAGACTCGGCAAATTGACGAGAATAGGAGGATCATAAGGCATGGGTTCCCTTAGTTTTATATGTACTTCTATCCAGCTGCCGGTTGAGATTTCAATAGACCCTTCAGCCTTTCCTCGCAAGCTTTTAGACAGCAAAAAGTAATCCCGGGGATTCAAGCTCCTTGGAATCGCAGTTGCCAAAACATAATAGGTACCATTTGGGACTCTAGTGAAGGTGTAATTACGTTGTGTGTGTCTTAAAGCTGTACCTGCAATGGGTGTCTGGTCGGGAATCGGACGGGGAAATAACCCGACAAAAATAAGCCCTCTAAAGTTCTCCGGAGCTTCTATCCTGCATTGGACGGCAGGCAGCATTACATCATTAGGAACTGCATTCTCCCTTTCATCCATCTCGTTCATAAACCGATGGAGCTTCAATGCATCTTTTTGAAATTGCTTAGGTGACTGACCAACAAATTGCTTGAATTTTGAACTGAAAGTCCCCAGACTATGAAAACCGATATTAAGCAATGTCTTAAGAATGGAGTGCGAGGATGATTCCATCAGCATCTCCTTCCCAGCTTCGATTCTTAATGCAGAAAGATAATGCCTTGGAGAAACACCAGTGACCTCCTTGAACACCCTCGAAAAATGATAAGGACTGTACCCTGCAACCGCTGCCAGCTTATCCGAAGTTAGCTCTTCATTAATGTTTTCCTTCATATATTCTATTGTTTTCGTAACTGCTCTGATATGTTCAGTTGCTTGCTCCATTTTTAACACCGTTTTTCCCTATCAGTATATTATTAACCTTTAACCTATTCGCTTGATGACATATAAAATCCTTTTAAAAACCCACTAAAAAATCCCAACCCTTTAGTAGAGTTGAGATTTCATTCGATTTAAAGGATAACCATTAATAAAAAATAAATCAGTCGATGTTGGCAGAAAAATTAAACCGCCTTCCTCTTTGGAAAGCGGCGGCTTAAGTTCTAATTTATCATCTGCCACAACATCTTTTTCCTCGCATAAAAGAAGGACCCCACCTGGCTCACCACGTAAATTCCGCCAATCTGCAGGAAGTGCATCAACATTTCTGGATTTTGCATAATTCCTCCGACATCTGTTGACAAGATTGCCAGGTACAAAAAGGCCAGCGTTGTTCCTAGTATGGTTGGAACGAAATATATCGTGGCTAATTCTTTTGTTACGTTTTGCTTGATTTCATTTGAAGACATCCCTATTTTGTTTAGTTTCCGATACTTCATTTTTTCAGTATCCATTTCGGAAAATAGATTTAGATATAATAGTACAAAGGTGCCAAAAAAGAACAAGATGCTTAAGAATGTGGTAACATAGAACATCATTCCGTTGGTTGTTTTGTTTGTTTGATAGTCCCCTATTTTAGAAGCAATACGGAAAAGATCTTCTTCGGAAGTATAAGGTATATCAGGATAATCCATTGGAGGTGTTTCTCGATTCCCGGCCTGGAATTGTCCTTTTAATTGTTCAACTGCCTTTTCGCTCTCTTTCCAATCTGATAGGTTCAATAAATGAAGCATCAATTCGTATCCATTAACTGATTGCCTTAAATTCTCCAACACTTCCGTATTCACCACAATGAATTCATGCGTCTTGGGCAGAAGGTTAATATTTCTTTCAATCACCTTATCCTTCAGGGTAAAAGTTTTCTCTTCGCCCATTATTGAGAGCTTTAGGGATTCGGTAATTTCAGTATGAGCAAATTCTGGTTCAGAATTTAAATAAAACAGAAATTCTGTATTTTTCAGCTTTGCCCGCTGTGACGTCAATTTATTGAAGTCCTCTAGTGACATAAAGTGATAAGTTTGATATCCTTCAACATAAATCATTTTTTCATAGTAATTGAAGATCGGAATCTTTAAATGCTCTTCCCATTCAAATGTTTCTTTAAGTTCAGCATCTGAAATTAAGTTCTTTGTTTCTGACTGAAAAAAAGCTATGTCATATGGATTGTTATTAACAGCATCCTTTTCCGAACCCTTGTAAAACGTCAATAATAACGCGCTATAAAGAATCGTAATCATGATCATCACAGTCAAAAGCATAATAATGGATGTCAGTTGTTTAAACTTATACTCAAGGCTGCTCAGGAAAAGCAATCTGCGATAATAAAATCCTGGGAATTTTTTCGCTATATTGATAAGGAAACTGCCAGATTGGCTAAGGGAAATATATAAACCCAAAAACATCGCTATTGTCCAAAGCGGGAGGAGTGCCCCTGAGGATTCCTCAAAGGTAAAATGCAGAATCAATAGAGAACCGATCATTATAAGCAGACCAAATGCTCCTATGAAAGGACTTCTCATTTTAAGCGTCTCCGCAAATCTGTTGCTTTTCATGCTTAAGATCAGGCTGCTTCTTAGCGTCTCAAACAATGATTTTCCGACAGCCAGCAAAAACACTGCCAGAAAAGCTCCTATTGAGAAAACAAACATTTTACCAGAGAAATGAAATGGAACACCTTTAAGTTCGATTAAATTCATTAACAGCATGAAAAATAGTCTGGAGAATACGGCTCCAGCAAGTAAACCCGAGAGAATGGAGAGTATTGCAATCACACCATTTTCAAGGAGCAGCAATTTAGTGATGTCTCTTCTTGCCATACCCAGAGTCATGAACAGCCCAAACTCACTTCTTCTCTGTTTGATAAAAACACTGTGGGCATAGCTGATGAAGAAAACAGTAAAAATGATCAGTGCAGCACCAGGTATAGAAAGAGCATCCTGAAGGCTCTCCAATTTCTTCCCTTGCTCAACCCTGTTGTTAAAATAAACGGTCGAGAACATAAAGAAGAACATCACCGCAAAACTGTTGCATAGGTAATAAAAGATATATTTCTTATAATTAACTTTCGCCATCTTCCAGACAATTTGGTTAAATGTCATAGGTTCTCCCTCCAAGGACGGCTAAGTTATCCATGATTCGATCCAGGAACTCCTTCCTGTCCCCTTTTTTCACGATACTCGAATGAATCTTCCCGTCTTTGATAAAAACTACCTTTTGACAATAACTGGCTGCGAAAACATCATGCGTGACAAGGAGGACTGTTGTCTTAAATTCGGAAACGATTTTTTCAAAACACTCCATGATGATTGCGGAGGCTTTAGAATCTAAATTCCCTGTTGGTTCATCAGCGAATATGATGGCAGGCTCATTTACCAGCGCGCGGCTGACCGCGGTTCGCTGCTGCTGTCCGCCAGATATGTTGTAAGGGTACTTATCCAAGGTAGATTGAATTTCGAAAAGTTGAGCCAACTCCTGTACTTTCACTTCCATTTCGCTCGCCGATTTCTTTTCCAGCACCATTGGCAGCATAATATTTTCCTTAACCGTCAAGCTGTCCAAAAGATTGAACTCCTGAAACACAAACCCTAGCTTCCTACGGCGGAATAGGGCAAGTTCATCGCCTGACATTTCGCTTACTTCCTGACCGGCAATTTTCACTTCCCCAGAAGTAAGCTGATCAATGCCGCTAAGAATGTTCAGCAAAGTTGTTTTACCGCTGCCAGAAGGCCCCATTATAGCAACAAACTCTCCTTCTTTAACCGTAAAACTGACCCCATCCAAAGCAGTGGTTGAACTATCTCCACTCGACCCACCATACACCTTCACTATATTATTTGCTTCTAAAATAGCCATCCTTTTCCCCCTTAAATTTCTTTCCAAGTTGCACCGGGTTCGGACATTTAACAGCTCACCCCGCAATCTTTAACCAAGGTGTCACTGACTTAGGAGATTCCATCAGTTCTTCCCCAATTTTTGTCCGAACTAGTTACCAGTTCGCTAACCTGACCCTTATATCTACATCCTAATTGGTTCATTTTCAGGCAGCCATCGATGACGCCAAAAAATACCTTACACTTTTGTAAGGTATTCAATCACTTTAACCGGCTAGCCACTTGATTCGGACCGTCGTCCCTTTGCCTGACTTGGATTGGATCTCAATCGCAGCTCCGAGTTTGTCGGCAATTTTTTTACTAAGATACAATCCGATTCCAGTTGAGTTTGGATACTTACGTCCATTTTCACCTGTAAAAAATGGCTGGAACACCCGCTCTAAATCATAGTCTGGGATTCCCACTCCTTGATCAACAAGTGATAGACAAATGTGTTCGCCCTTTCTTTCAATCTGAAAAACAAGCTTTTTGTTTCCTTCCTTTTCCCCAGAGTACTTAATGGCATTGGAAATAATCTGGTCAATTAAAATCTCATTCCACTTTGGGTCGGTGATAATAATTGCTTGCTCTTCCTCAAACTCAATTGAAGGGAAAATGGACTGGTAAATGCACTCTCTTTTTCGGGCGTTAATCAGCTTACGCAATGTTGAGAGCAAATCAACACTCTTAAGTTCATAGTCATTTTCAAAGCTGTCCATTCTGATCATTGTTAAACCTTGTTCTATAGAAGACTGCAGGCGTTTGTTTTCCTGTTGAATCTTATTAAGCACCACTGATGTTTCTTCTTTATTGATGATCAATTCGATCACTGATACTGGTGTCTTTAAATGGTGCATCCAGTGGGACAGAAAATAGATTCTTTCTTTATTTTGCTCCTTCAATTCGTTGTATTTTTTTGAGTTTTCACTAACTGTCTTGGATATCAAATTCGTAAAAGCTTTCTGTTCCTCCGTATGAGCTTTGAGCTCTGCGTCCTGATTCCTAAACTGTTGTGCAACTGCAGAGTTCGCAGGGTAGAATCGCAGCCAGTCCATCACCAAATAAACCACCAGCAAAAACAGGCCAATCGACACCGGGTAGAAAAACTCCATATCCGCCGGTACAATAAGATAGAAAAACAGCAGGATACTGGCCAAATTCAATATGTATATCATAATCAGCAGAAGCCTGTCCTTTAAAAAAGCTTTGAGCATGTTAATCTCCCTCAGGATACTGAAGCATGTACCCTACTCCTCTTTTGCTTTTGATTAAATCCTTTAAACCAAGATCTGAAAGAGTTTGTTTAATTCTCGTCACATTTACTGTTAGCGTGTTATCATCCACGAAAGTGACCGAATCCCATACTTCTTCAATCAGCTCTTCTCTAGAGACAAACGAATTCTTGTTTTCCATCATTTTTTTCAGCAGTTTAAAAACATTTTTGGAAAGCTCAACTTTCATTCCCTTATACTCAAGACTCATTGTCTTTTCGTCCAGGCATAATGAACCTGCACAGATGTTTTTGTCATCCTTCACAGAATATTCTCCGTACACTCTTCGCAATGTAGCTTTGACTTTTGACTGCAGCATCACAAATGTAAAAGGCTTCGTGATAAAATCATCGGCCCCTAGTTCAATCGCCATGATTTGGTCCATTTCCTGGCTTCGGGCAGAGATCATCAGGATCGGGACGGTAGATTTCTGACGGAAACTTCTGCACAAATAATAGCCATCATAATATGGCAGATTTATATCCAGTAAGACTAAATCCGGATTGATTGTTAAGAACTCTTCTTCTATATTGGTAAAATGCTTTGGTAACACTACTTCGTATCCATAGCGCTCCAAACTTTCCTTGATTAGTCCACAAAGCTGATGATCATCTTCTATTAGCATAACTTTGTACATTTTCAGAACTCCTCTTAATCTATAACTCTCTATCAATAGTATAAATTTTTTCCATTATAAAATCAGCAGAATTTTCCACTAAAAAAAGAGACAAGCCATTGTACCCTCACGTCACAATTATTTGACAGTCCATCTCGATTTTTTTAATTTCATCAAAGGCGGGCCAACAACGTTCACGAAACGCTTCCGTTATAAACATCATCTTGATTCGGTACTTACGGATTAGTCTTGCTCATATTCTTATAAAAAACCATTAACAAGGAGGCGAAAAAGATGAGGAAAGTTAAAGTTAAATTACGTCCCATTGCAGGCAGGATAAATTTACCCACTGTCATAAAAACAGCTGTCCTGCCGGGTGACTCTATTGATAGCTTATTTATCGCGACCCAGCCAGGGGAAATATTTTATATAAGCAACGGAGTTATAAGAACTTTTTTGGATATTCGCCAACGTGTAATTAAACTGGGTGTTTCCAATGGAGGATATGATGAACGTGGGCTGCTCGGACTAGCGTTTCATCCCGAGTTTAATTACAACGGTCTATTTTACCTTCATTATTCAGTTGCTGGAACTCAAGGGCCTGGGGCTCGTTCTGGTTCTTTTCAGCCCGAGCCCTGTGATCCGGAAACCTTAAATCTTAAGTGGAAGAATAGAGAAACGGAATACGATCATATCGATACAGTTGAAGAATGGATTTTTCAATCGAATGGCCAAACTCAAAGACGAAGGAAACTGCTTAATCTGAAGAGGCCTTTTTTTAATCATAATGGGGTCAATAGCTTAAACTTTTCACCTGAAACAGGCAGACTTGTTTTAACTACAGGTGATGGCGGGTCTGGTTATGATCCCTTTAATTTAAGCCAGGATGAAATGGAGATTGCCGGTAAGATCATCGAAATCGATATAAGCAAAAATGCTTTTAGCTCAAATCCACCTTCAGTTACCCGGTTTGATGAGATTCCCCCTTCTATTCAGGAGACACTTACTGTCATAGCCAAAGGGGTCCGTAATATTCCAGGTATCGCCTATCAAAGATTGTATAACCAGTACATCAAGTATGCCGGAAATGTCGGACAGGATTTTGCCGAGTCCATTTTTTCATTCACTCATTATCGGCCCATTCCTGTAACCCAGCTTACTCATACTTCTTCGGGGAGAACGAAGAACGAAGGGTTCATTAATTTTGGCTGGCGAGGTTGGGAAGGTGCTTTCCCTACTCCAATTATAAAAAGCTGTTCTGAGAATTCGACTCTGGATGAGAAAACAATTGCTTTTTATGCTGAAGCAGTAAAAACTTCAGTCAGGCGTCTGCCCCCTTTGACGAATTATTTTCATCAAGAACCTCGATCTGATAAATATGGAGGAACTGCACTTACTGGTGTCCAGCCCTATATGGGAAAATCAATCCCTGAGTTATCAGGAAGCGTGGTCTTCACCGACCTTTCCCGGGCTAAAAACAATGAAGAA
The DNA here is from genome assembly GCF_018613295.1 of Bacillus sp. ISL-39. NCBI lineage: Bacteria > Bacillati > Bacillota > Bacilli > Caryophanales > Bacillaceae > Bacillus > Bacillus sp. ISL-39. The sequence goes on along the minus strand of NZ_JAGGQM010000034.1, from coordinate 91,573 downwards.
CCAGATCAGGGGTTTTTAGCTTATACCTGGTTCAGGCCAGATGGTATATTGAATGATTTTAGTATCATTGAAACAGATTATGACTTTGGCTCTCAATCTGCTTATTATGTCAGTCTAGGAACAAACCTCGATCAATCCAGGATGTTTTTAGGAGTCTATGGCTCAATGAAAGTGACGGATTATAACCAGGGAACTGTATTTGAAGTTGTTCCAGTCTAACAAATTGCTCGACTTTGAAATTTAAATGGGCAATCAAAACTTAGTCTAATCGAAAAAAAGTGGATTAGACCCATTACAAAGAAATGACGTATGCGTAACTGCATACGTCATTCCTTTGCTGCTTCTTTTATTTCTCAGGAATTTCAATTTCAAATCCTTCAAACATTTCCGGTAAAGGCTGGTGACGTGTTTTCAGTGTCAATCCCTTCTTTTTGCCAGTATCGAATTCTTTTTTAAAACTTTGATCCTTGATTCGTTCTGCAAAAGGCTTTTCATCCAGTATCAGCTTCTTTCCATTTGAATCTTCAATCCAAAGCGGGTTCATGGATGCATAATTATCAAGGAGCGCTTCACTTTTGACATCATAGTAAACGATTGTACGGTTGTCTGTATAATCGATATCCGTAATAATAATCTCACCAAATTCTCCCTGGCTCATCGTAAAAGGCAACTGGATGTTATCCAGCTTAACCGATTCTTCTTTTAAATCTTCCAGCGGAAATTCTATACGATAAGGTATAACTTTAACTCTCCGTACACGATCATCAAGAGGCTCATAGAGTCTTTGAAGTGCGGCATACTCTTTTCCATCGACTGTCTCACTATTAACCCTGCCATTCAAGAAGTTGATGACACTCCCTTTATCATCGATCAAGTAGAATTCCAGATTATGAGGATCAAACAATCCCGAGTCTGCAATGACATTCATATTCAGAACTGTGCCAGCAGGCCCCACCTTCAATGAGTCAACATTTAGCTCAGCACCCTTAAGCTTTAACACTTCGGAAAGCCTGATTACCTTGACCTCGTTTGATTGTCTGACAGGGAACTGAAACGACCAAATACCCGGCACAAGACCTACTGAATCAAATTGAACCTTCATATCAAATTGCTCAGGAAGTTCCTCTGTCGGCGTAATTTCAACTACTCCCTTATATTTCTGCGGTGTTATAAATTCACCAGAATAACCGGAACTGAAGTTGATTTCCTTTCCATCTGCTTTGATTACCGGGCGCTCAAGTTCGCCTAGCGGCAAAAGGGATTCCTGCGTGTATCCTAATGTCAATCGCGTTCCATCGTAAAATACCTCATTAATGGTCAATGTGATACCATTATCCTTTGCTGTCTGATTAACTACCTGCGTTAATCCTTTTTGTCCAGCTATCTTTAGCCCCTCATCTCCTATATCATTGAAAAAGGTTCCAACGACCGGGATATTTGAGGCAACCTTCGCCATCGCAGGGGAGACCATCGCTGAGCCGATAAATAAGCCAAACCCTACAACCGCAGCACTCATTGAGTACCAAACTATTCGCTTTTTAGGCTTCTTCATCTTTGTTCCACTAACTGTCTGTGCAATAATGTTATCTAGTTTTTCGACTGGCACGGAGATTTGGTCCATTTCATTTTTTAAATCCGGGAATTGTCTACTCATTCACACAATCCTCCTTTAATCTACCTCTTAATAAGTTCACGCCCCGGTGGATTTTCGTTTTAACTGTACCCTCAGGGCAGTCGAGGATTTCAGCGATTTCCTTTACCGATAAGTCCTTATAGAACCGAAGAATCAACACTTCTTTATACTTTTCCTCCAGCTCCATCACAGCCTCAAGCAATTCAGAGTGCCGGTCACTCTCGATATAGGCGGGACTCTTACTTTCAAGCGCATCCCGTTCCATCGGGATGACCCTTTTCTTTTTCCGTAAAAGATCAACGGCATTGTTGATGAGAATCCTCGTCAGCCACGTAGAGAAATATCGTTCTTCCTTCAAATTTCCAATCGACACAAGAGCTTTATAAACCGTCTCCTGAAAAACTTCCAGCGCATCGGCTTCATTTTTCATATAAACATACGCTATCTTGTAAAGTTTCGCTTTCTCATCTTCCATTAATTCCTGGAATGCCTTTTTGTTCCCTTTGATTGCACGGCGTACCTTTTTGATATCTGCCAAACCAGTGCCCCTCCCTTCTTCCACTGTTAGACAAACGGGATATGTAAAACGTTTCAATAATTTTTCATAAAAAAAGAGCAAGACTGAAAAAATCAGTTTGCTCTGTATATTTAAATTATACCATATCTAACCATTTTTTATCAGTCTATTATTTTTCCTAATTGCTGTTACCCTTAAGTTAGACTGCAAGGAGGATGTTATATGATTAATTATAGGATTAGCTCCGTTGAGGGTTACTCGGAAAGGATCGGCGAATTAGTTTCAATGCTTGAACACACCAGAGCAGTTACCCTAAAGGATATCAGTGATCTAACTCAAATGGATTTAGATTATCTCACAGATGAAGAATCAAATTCAATTGGAGCACTGTTGATGCATATAGCCTCCATTGAATTTGTCCATCAGGTAATTACGTTTGAGGAACGTGATATTAACAGCAAAGAGCTATTGAAGTGGCAGGCTGCATTAGAACTTGGACACCATGCCAGAGAAACTATAAAGTTTAATCATCTTGATTTTTACTTAAATGAGCTCGCACTAGTTAGAGAACGAACGTTGTCTCAATTAAAGAGTTATAGCGATGATTGGTTATTCGAAGAAAGACAGTGGGATAATGGTGTGCGACATAATTATTACTATCTTTGGTTCCACGTGCTTGAAGACGAAATCAGCCACCGAGGACAGATTCGCATTATAAAAAGAAAACTCCAGCAACACAATTAAAAAAGATCCGATGGCAAAATTCTTTGTAAAAAGGGCTCCCTGTGGGAAGCCCTTATCTATTAAGTTTTAAAACTATACCATCTATTAATCTTCTTCTTTCCTTACCCATTCATCATCTTCATTCTTTTCATACTCATTTTTAACGGCACTCCATGCCACCTTAAAGGCTGTTTCTTCTTCATCGTATTGCTCTGAGGCTGAATTGAAAGCCTCTTTGAAAATTTCCTGGGCATGATGTGGCAGGTTATCTTTTACTGCATCTGGCAGGTCTTTTAATGAATTATATGGCATAGTGCGAACCTCCTAAGATAGAATGTATCTTTTACTTTTCCCGCAATGGAGAGTGTTGAAACCATTCAGGTTGTATGAGGAAAACCCGACTTGATACGGCCGCAGGTTTCTTTTTAAGGCAAAAGGGGAACATCTTATTAATCAGAGATTCATAGAGGAAGTGTTCAATCCATGAATACGCAGTCAACTATAGAAGTCAGAAGTAAACTGAGGGAAGTAAAACCGTGGGTTAGGCGGTTTGCTCGTTTTGGCTACATTGCCAAAGGTCTTGTCTACGTTATGGTTGGAGTGCTGGCTGCCTTAGCTGCATTCGGATCCAGCGGTAACACGACCGGAACCTCGGGTGCTCTTCAATCGCTCGCTGCAATTCCATTCGGTGAAGTTGCCCTATTGTTCATTGGAATTGGCTTAATCGGTTACATTATGTGGGATTTTATCAAAGCGATTAAAGATCCTGAAAATGAAGGAACGGATCCCAAGGGATTGATTAAAAGGACAGGCTATTTCTTAAGCGGACTTATTTATACGAATTTAGCTTTGGGTGCAATAAAATTAGCCAGCAATACTGGTTCAGCCAACGAAGGGAATTCGGAGAAAACGATTTCGGCCAAGTTAATGGAGCAGCCATTTGGCGTTTGGCTGGTGGGGATAGTCGGCGCGATTATTATGGGCTACGGCTTTTATGAACTATATAGTGGTGCAAAAGGAAAATTCATATCCAGATTCAAAACCTATGAAATGAATGATAAGGAGCGCAAAATCGCACTCCTTTCAGGTAAAATTGGTCTAATCTCCAGGGGAATTGTTTTAAGTATGGTTGGGTTTTTCTTCATCCGCACTGCATATACACACAATCCAAATGAATCAAAAGGATTGGGCGGTGCATTAACAGAACTCGCAAACCAGCCATTCGGACAAATTTTACTGGCAATTGTGGCAGCTGGTTTGATTTTATACGGCATCTACCAAATTATCAAAGGCCGCTACCAACATATGAATTATGGATAGGATAATTTAAAAGCTTGTAAGGATTAGATTAACGGGTTCGGTTTTGAAGTACAAAATTCGAATTTGCAATGCTTTTCGCATTGTAATTCGTATTTGAATTAGCAGAACACTTTAGCAATAAAATTAACACGAAAAAAGCTCGGAGCCATTATGCTCTGAGCTTTCTTTATAGTAGCACGTTATTGAAGATAAGCACCCGATAGTTTAAGTATATTTGTTCACAATCTCATTTTTGAAACGGCAATGAATAACTAAGAACATCAACTAACAAATTCCACACTTTGATATCATTATATAGCTCTGCAATACCTCAATGATACATAACTTTCACCATCCGTATTAGCGAAACTTGTTTGTTCTTGGACAAATTGAAATTGTCTTGCCTCATAAAAAGGGATCCCTTTTGTATTACCTTTGGCAACCGAAACCCATTGATTTGTTGCACCTTTGCTTCTTTGAACTTCTGTAATCGCTTGTAAAAGTCTTGTCCCAATTCCCTCTCCACGACGGTTTGGATCTAAATAAAGCACGAATATTTCACTTTGGTCTTTGCTGATAAGACCACCGCCTATTGCTCCAGTAACGATGTTTTTTTCTGTCGCTACATACCATCCATCCCAGCCGCTACTTGTATGTATGACTTCATTATGTATCCGTTCATAGTTGTAAAATTCTTTGATAATTCTTTCTATATATACTTCTGAATGGGTTTCCATATATGTATCTTTATAACCTTCTGAACAAACCTTGATAATTCCGTTTATATGCTCAATCTCTGCCTTTTTCACTTCTATCATAAAAACACCCCTTTTTGTCTTAAATCTCTAATGTAATTTGTTTGGACAGAGTTACTTAATGTAGGAACTGAAAGTAGTTCTGTTAGTCGGCTTAAATATAAATAGTGCTTATTGCTTCGCAACGATTCAGGTATTACTTCACCTTTATAAATCATCTCTAAAAATGGAGAAGTAAGAAGAACTTCAACAGTCAGTAAGCCAGATTCCTCAGACTTTATTTTGAAACCTGCAAATACGTCTTGTTTTATGTCTTTAACTGTTTGAATCACATTTTGCAACTGAGTACCACTTATCGTTAGTTTTATTAGCGGAAAACACTTTGCCAAAGGATTCTCCACTAACTTTCTATTTCTGTAATCGTAAACGAAATAGAAATTATCTTCATATTGTTTGAGTCTTTGCAGTTCATTAGTTAGTAAGTAATACTGGTCGGTAAGTCCAGCAGATAATTGTGACTTTTCTTCACTTACTATTAAGGTCAGTATTTCTGGAGAGGATATTGATATCGTGGTTATTGAATTCTTTAAAAAATTTGAAGTGATTTCTATTATTTCATTAAGCTGAAGATTTGATAATTCACCTTTATGGATACCTATCAGGTACTGGTTCATATTGTATATACTCCATATATAGTTTCTAATTAAATACGATGTGCATAATGAAAATCCTTCTTCAACATTACTGCCCCTATAGTTCAATAAGACACCTTTTCTTTTAAGTAAGTTAAGATGACTTGTCTAAACAACGACTTTTCTTCAAGGAAGGGGTAATGATTGCTTTCGTTAAAAACAAATAGTTGTGAATTTGGTATTAACTCATTAATTTCTACGGAGAAAGAAAGCGGGCATTGTACATCGTATCGGCCACTCAGTATTAAAGTATTTGTTGAGACCTTATCTAACTAACGAGTTACATCAAATTTCATTTCTTCCCTAATAAAAAAGTTCATTCTTGGAGCAGACACCTTTTTATGTATGCCTAAAGAAAAGTATTCATCATACTTATCCGGGTGAAATAGAGACAGTTTCGTTCTCTCTTTTGAGAAAATCTCCCTTTCACTAGGTGATAAATCAGAGCGTTTTAAAGTCTCAATAAGTTGCTGCATTCGATCGAACTGTGGGTGGTCAGGATGATAGATACATTCAGAGGATGAATTAGCATATTTCCTTGCAGCTGCCCCGACAATTATTAGCGAAGTAAGAGACGCAGAAAAATGAATACCGTAGATGACTCCTATCATACCTCCTGTCGAGTGCCCGGCAAATGTCCATTCGGCATAACCCAACGCCTCTCGGATTGCTTCAAGGTCGTAAATAGCATCAAACATACTCAACTCATGAGCTTCATTAGCCTTACTTGAATTTCCAGCTTCTTTTAAATTCACAAGGTAAACTGTATTATTCTCTGTCAAAGAATCTGCAAAGTAATCACCTGTATGATTAAACTCTGAATAATGATGAGTGACGCAAATTGTTACCCTCTCCTTTTACAAAGACCTCAAAGTTTCCGCGTGTGGTATTAATTGTTTTCGTTTCCCAGTAGGTCATTTCTAACTCTCCTTACCTAGCTATATCTTTACATTAATAGTCTTGGAATAAATCTTTCATTACTATTGAATACCTTGAGTCTTAATTTCTATAAAACAGGCAATAATTCCTCTTAGTATCCAATTAAATGGGAGGAATTTATTTGTTATTATCAACTGCGTGGAAATCCTATGAAGCTGATAAACGTATAGAAGGCTTTTCTCCTTATACTTTAAAAGCATATGGAATCCAAGCAAGGCTACTCATTGGTTATTTTAATGATCCGAATATTGATAGTTTCGACACAGAAAGGTTAAAGGAATATCTTGCTACTCAAGGTAAGGACTTAAAACCCTCTAGTATGGCTCACAGGATTCGATTTATGAAGTCATTGTTTCGCTGGTGTCACGAGGAAAGGCATATACCCCTTAATCCAGCAGCAAAGATCAAGGAGCCTAAAGCGGGCTAGAGAATTCCAAAGTTTCTATCAGAAAGGGAGATTGAACTTTTACGTGAAGCCTGTCTAAGTCCTATGGAAAAAGCACTTTTCGAATTTATGTTTTCAACTGGCTGCAGAATTGGAGAAATCGCTGCTCTTGATCGCAATTGCATTAATTGGTCTAACCGTTCCGCAATCGTCAGGGGAAAGGGTGATAAGGAACGTGAAGTCTATTTTAATATTCGAGCAGAATTATGGCTCAAGCGATACATCGATAGCCGCAAGGATTAGGATCCAGCCATTTTTGTAACGGAGAGGCAGCCACACAGGATGAGTATTGCGCAAATGAGGTATTACATAAAGAAAATCTCAGCCCGTGCCGGCATCGATATGGAAATTCACTCACACCAATTGAGACACAGCTATGCTACCCACTTATTAAAAAATGGAGCACCTGTAGAAGTCATTCAGAGTCTTTTGGGCCACGAGAAAAGTGAAACCACTCGAAAATATGCTCAATTAAGTGGTAGGCTCAGACAGGAGTTTTACCAGAAATACTTCTAACCATGAGAAGAAGCAACGCAATTTGCGTTGCTTTTTGAACTCTTGCACCCGTTTGTTTAAGTACATTACTTCACAAACTTAGTTTTATCATCGGAATGCTGTCCAGGCAGCTTCAACCTATTACCGTTCAACTCTTGAATTAAGATAATCAAGGAGTTTATACTCTTGCCTGTTTTGCCAGTCACAGATAAAACCCTCTAAATTGAACAAACCCTCAAAGTTATCACTTAGTTTCACTACGGTTTCGAACCCATTACCGTAAAAACTTATATGACCAAATAAAATATTCCCTTTCTGAGTGATTAACAGTTTATGTGCTTGATCAGGAAATGAAATTGCAGAGAAATCCATCTCTTTTTCGGTCAATGTGGCAAATGTGTTTTCGCCGCCATTTACAATCCAATCTCGTATAGGATCGAAGCAAACCTGTAATACGAAGTCTCGACCTTTTACAAAGGCAAGGTAATTGAAGATTGTTTTGGCACAGACCCTGAAATACCTATCATCAAACTCAAGTGTTTGGTGTACTCTTGGATGCACCGTTCCATAATCCGGGGTTTGCTTCTCGAATGGTTTTTGTTCAACTAATTTCTTTACAAAATTAGCAACTTCCAATTCAAGGTCTTTATTGCTTAGACCTACATACCATTTACCTTCATGAACCCCTAGAAGAAACTCATCCTGACTAAATCGCTCATCCTCGTGCAATGTATACCTGCCGTTATAATTACCCAAGTTCTTAGTAAAGTCTATGGTCTGTTGACCAACATCACCGAAAGACTTGTCTGAAATAAACTGACAGCTACCATTTATATTTATTTTGATTTGAGAAATACTATATGGTCTTCCTAAACTTATATATCCAAATTCAACTGTATTTGGATTAATTACGCCACTCATTAAGCTAACTGCGCCTTGTGTCGCTTTCTTAGGATTAGTTATGTTCCCTCTCTTACCTGGCCCTACAAATTGTCGGGGCAGTGCTAAAAGGGACTTCTTCATAACTTGCCCTTCCATTGCGGAAAACGCATTGTTAGCATTATGGCTTACATATTCCATAGGAAGTTTCTGAATACCCCCTATACCGGCTGGGAAAATGTGTTCACCAGACTTAAATGTTACTACCGGCTCTGTTTTCTTTAAATACATACAATACTTCTCCATCTTTTTGACCTCCTATATCAAGTCCTCTCCAATCAGTATAGTATAGAAAGCACTACCAACCACTTAAGGAGTTTCTTCTTGTTACCCCTTTATTAACATATATGTCGAAACGGAACGATTATTTCTATTTACTGGAAAAAAACACACCTATCATTTTACCGAACCAGTTAGGAATCGGTATTTAGAAGATAGGTGCGTTTTTAATACAGGTTACAATACCACTTAAATATTTAACTTCCTAATTTATCCATACTAGCAAACTTAAAATTATCTTCCTGATCACTAACCTGCTCCGTTCGTTCAATAAGGAATTCAACAAAAAAGGCGATAATCCTCCTTGAACCGTCGCACCCCTTTGGTTAAACACACTTATTTACAAATCATCATTATATAATTTTTTAGTTGACTCCGTTACAAATTGAATCCACTCTTCTTCTGATAAATCACCATATTCAAAACCCATTACTGAACTCTTACCATATTTGATTACATCTAACACCTGATCAAACAAACCTCCTGAAGCTACCCAATCACGCAATCTGGAATCACCAAGAGAAAATTTATCATTACAAGCGATACACTCAATAAAAAAGGTTGAATCTTCATTTTTTCCATCATCATTGTACTGCAATTTAGTATAATCAGCCTTACAGGAAGGACAAATAATTTGAAGGAGCTTGTTGTATAAATTATTAAAGTAAGAACATCTTTTTTCTGCTAATTGCAATGAACATTTACAAACTTTTGCATACTCCTCAGGATTTAATATCAACGATTTTGTTCCTCCGTAAAAGGTAATAATTATACTCAGCTTAATAAGGAAAATGGAGTTGTATTTTTCCACTCCTTCCCATAATGCCTCTGTATTAACTCTTTCCGTTATTCAGTCTATACAACAAGGCTATTTTATTTATTTAATTAAACACTTAATATGCTTTAAGAATATTACTTATTAATTTCCATATTGTAAATCAACCAAGATGAATCACTTTTTTGTAAGTTTATTTCTAGATTTAGTTTTAAGGCTTCATCAGCAATGTTATTATAAAAAATGCACTTAATAGTTGCATCGCTATCATTTTTGCTTACTAAACTTACATTAGTAATGCTTACATCTTTTGTATATTTGAAAAACTCTTGAATATCCATATTTGCTGAAAGAAAATTATCGGTAATGTAGTTTTTGACAAACAACCTCTCAAAAAGTTTTGAGTCCGCATCATTTATTGCTTTCTGTAGATTTTCAACTGTTTCTTCTGGAGTTATAGTAGGTGATTTGACTGCTGTAATGTTGATAAAAATTATTGAAAACAAAAGAATTGTTATAAATAACCCTAAATTCCTCATAAGATCCCCTTAAGTGAATTACTTATTAGTTTAATAAACTAATTATACAATATATGGAATAATGTGCACTAACTTTCTTCAACTGCTAAACTGCACCGTTTGTTCAATAAGGAGTTAAACAAAAAAGGTGGTTAAACCTGCGTGGATTAACGCACCTTAGAGTTTAAGCATAAATCTTCACAATCTAAACCTTTTTATTCTCAACTAACTTTTTTATTGCAGAGACTACTACTTCCGGTTCGTAATTTTGTATATAGTGAGCACTATTTTCTGCAATTATCATTTCTCCATCTGAGGATATTTCAAGAATCTCTCTCTGCATTTCATTCCATAACCCTTGTGATTCCATAGAATAATGAGCTTTCTTACCCGCCGAAAGAACAATTAATGGTACGTTTAATTTTTTTCTAGTTTCTTTTAATTGCTTAAGGCTTTCCATAAATTCATCATAATTTCCTTCGTAAACGAATTGCTTGTTATATGCTTGCTGAAAATTTTGTGACATCGTGGGGAGAAATCTTTCTCTGTAGTCTTCAGGCGTAGAGTCAATCAGGACTAAACCACTAACTTCATTTGGATATTCTGTAGCAAACATCCGCATATTAACTCCACCAAATGAATGACCTACTAATATGTAGGGAGGTTTGATTTGGGCTTCACTCAGTAGTTCCTTTAATTCTTTCACCATTTCACGGCTGGTTCTGGGGTTACTACTTTTTTCACTTTTCCCAAGTCCAGCTCTATCATAAATTAGTACACTAGAGAGCATTGAAATCTCCCTTAATACTGAATTCCAGGCCTTAGAAAAGTCTCCATATCCAGCATCCATTATTACTGTTGACTTTCCATTATTCTCTCCCACTAATTTAGCATAGATTTTACATTGACTTATTTGTATAATCATTTCTTTATCCATTGGTTCATTCCTCTCGGTTGGAAACCTATCTTAACAAATATAATCTATATTTTTAGACTATTTTGTTCTCTGTTCCATTTAGAATTCTCTTTATATTTTGTCGATGAAGAATGATTATTGATACGCTTATTAGTAGAGAAAGTGCTATGATAATTTTATCTTCAAATATTAGACTATAAATAAATAATGCTAAACTCGCCAACATTGAACTTAGTGATACATACTTAGTAGATAACAAAGTTAGTACAAAAACTACAAAACCAACCAAAACACCTAAAGAATCATTCACCTTTCAACTTAATTTTTTCCTCTTTACCATTCCACTTAATGATTACTTCAAATGTAGTATCCTGATTATCGAGTGGTTTATAATTAGAGTCTTTCGGGATATGGGTAGTGCCTTCGCTGGAACTTGATGAAGTGAAGACCTCATTGACATCAAACGGATCGCCTTCTAATACTTGTTGAGTTGCTTTGCCATAATTATATGAAAATTCCACAGTACGCCCTAAATGTGGTTCATTGCCAATATACTTTAGCTTTAAAGTATGTTTTCGTTCAAATTCCATTTCATAATGGTTTTCGAATTCCTCATGATCTCTATATTTGACCTTCCCCTCTTGGATCAACTCTGCAGACCAGTGTTCACTTGTACCTTTAAACGACTGATAGTATTCCTTTGTAGTTGTGCAGCCAGATAATATCAATAAAATACAGACAAACAGAATAGCGAATCTTTCCATCCAATCCCCCTTTTATAAATACTTCCCAGTCATCCCTGTATAATCTCGACTATCTTCTTGGTGGTAATGATTGATGCAGGAAATAGGATCACAATTGAAAAGCCAATTTGTAAAATGAATATCAGAAGCCCATAAGGCGCAAACATCATTTCAATATATCCAAAGAAATAATCAAATATGAATATATAACCCACAAAAAACACCATAATTAAGAGTAAATATATAAAATTCTTTTCCAAAACAGCCCTCCTCTTTATTGAAAATACTTGATAGCAAAATGCTGCCTTTTTTGATCAGCACGATAAATACTTAATATCCATATTTCTCATTCCATTGTTTAATCCATTCTGCATAGTCCCCCTTTATTACCTCTTCAGCAGTTTTGCCATCGAGTGAATAAGGGGAGCCTCCAACCCCATTCCCAACGGGGCTAGATATGCCGCCAATTATTTCTCCGTTATACATGAAAACACTGACTGATACCTTGTAGGAAAAACTTTTCTGCGGGCCGTATATTTTACTTAGAGGATGATTTTTTACAATGAATCTCTCTTGCGTGATTTCCTTTCCAATATAGGCATCAGGCTCAACTGTTTGAACAGCCCAGAACGAACTGTCTGGCTTATGAATTAATTGTTCCCTTTCGATAATATAAGAATATCTCCCTTCATATGACCTAATGGAGTACCCTTGCTCCTTTAAATAATCTTTTGCTAATTGAGCATTTTCATCTAATCTAGGTCCACAGGCTGCAAGCAATAAGACAACAAATAAAATGACTAGTTTATTAATGTGAACTCCCCCAATTAGGATAGCTCCAACGATTTATTGTCGGGCTATCTGTAAAATTTCTAGAATAACAGTTTCAACTTCTGTGTCGTCCTTTATCACAAATAAGTGATCTGCTTCCCCCTCCACTGGATCGATTACATCCTCTTTTAAAGAATCAGCCATCTGCTTATTCAATACTTCTTCAAAATTAGTATAGGAACCTCTGAATATATTGGTCCCTCGTGTGGTTTCGGCAACACGGGCTTGAAGGGCATGGTATGGGATGTCAAAATGGACAATTATATGTATAAAGTCATCCTTGGGAAACAGTTCACCAAACAGGTATAACCGGTCTTTTAGACTTCGGTTCGAGTTGCAAATGATAAGATGATGATCAGTCTGTTCTATTGCGTAATTGACAATCAACCTGGATATAGCGTGCTTGAATGTATTTGGCCCGTCCTTGGGTTGAAGCTTTTTATAATAAGTATTGATGAATTCCGCATGGGTGTCCTGGTCCATCACCGTAGAGTTACTCAATTCTTTTTCTAAAGCACGGGCAAATGTCGTTTTTCCACTGTGAGTTTTACCAACAGTTATAATCATAAGCCTCTTCAACCTTCTGCCTCCTTAAAAAAATGACCCTCTTGAGCTAATTATCATATAAATTTACAAAAAATTGAAACTTTTCTTCTCGCTAATCGTAACTACTTCAAAAGGGGGTATTCATCATCGGTAAAATCATTAGCTTTTTGGCAACTCTGGTAGCCATTGGTTTAATTAACTTTGGGGTAACTTTATTGACGAATTTTAGTTTTATAGATATTTCAGTTTTTGTGGGATTGGCCAGTGTATTTCTCATTTATTTCTTCAGCTCTACAGGCGGAGTTGCAAGCCGCAGCATTGATATGCAAGTTCAGGGTGAAACGGGAATCAAAATGAACCACACAAAACAAACTTTTTCACCTTCATATGCTTTTTACGCTTCGATTCTCTATTTAATTGGATCAGTGATAGCCACATTTTTTATGTACAAAGAATACTTTATGTGATTGTTTGGAATAGAATTGGCATTCGAGTATGATTCGGACTTTTCATACTCGATTTATTTTTATACCAAAGTAAAAACTCAGCATGATCTTGTAAAATAAGGGGCATTAAAAAAGCCGCTTTCTAAAGAAAACGGTCAAGGCCAGCTGGCTTTATGCAATTTTATTTTTGCATCACTGCAAAGTAATTCTCCTCATCATCAGCAAAATTAAATACTTTTCCTGAAGGCATGTTTACAATTTCCCCGACTATAACATTTTTATTGGATAAGTCACTGCGCAATTCCTCAAGATTGTCGGAATAAAACATTAAAGATGGTGTACCAAGATGGAGTCCAGGCGACATTTTGGCTACAAATTCTTTATTATGGAGTACGATGCTTGTTTCAGAATCTGAGCTCTGAGCGATCTCAATCCATCTAAACCCTTGCCCATTATCCTCCTCTGCTTTAACAACAAAACCGACTTTTTCAGTCCAGAACTTTACAGCAGCATCCTGATCATTTACATACAACATAATTTGACCGATTTTTTTTATCATGAAATTTTCACTCCTTGTAAATAGTCTCTAGAAAGTTTCTACAATTATTGGCCAAAATCCTCCTGCATTAATTATTAATCTTCAATCACCAGGACTATTACATCCTGCTTCTGGTTGCTGCACTCCTCTAAAACATAGTCAGTGCGTGACTCTCTCTTAACCACTGTAACCCCTTTGCAGGTTACTTCTTCAATACTCCCTGTTCCGTATCCGTCTCTAGTAGAATCATAGATTGAATGGATTTCTGTGCCGTCAAATTCGAGGTCGTGGAGCATAGGAGCTCCCTCAGTTGTATAATTAACGATCCTGATTTTATCTTTTTCACCTTGCTCAACATGCTCCACAAATGTATAAAACCTCTCTAAATTCGTAATGTCCCCATGCATATCGACTATATCATCCGGTGCCTGAATGTATTCAGGAGGTTCAGGAAGATCGGCAGCTTCCTCTGGAATAGCTTGCTCCTCGGGTTGACATCCTGTAAGCACAAAAATTAACAGGATCAAGAATCTGAATCTTTTCATCATTGCCATATCACCACTTCCAAGTGTTCATTTAAATAATAATGGGTATTCTGTATGTATCTTTGATTTTAATAAAGGTGTGTTGTTTATATGAAAGATAAACTTTTCTCAGAGGTTGCTGTCCCAATTGAACCTCCTTTTGGCTTCATTCCAGGTAAGGAATCTGAGCGGGATTTTACATTCGATAAAGAAACTCGCTTTAAGGATTACATATTGGAAAAGAATGGTCAATCCCATGATATTAGTCTCGATGATAAGGGGAAATGGTACTTCTTCACACGATTCGAATGTGACACTCTCGATGAATTGAAGCTTTCGAGGCAGATTTTCAGGCCTCCCTATCTAAAAGATGAGTCACTTAAGCTGATTGATCTAATGGCCAAGTTGGATATCAAACCAATATACGAAGGACACGATAAAGCATATGGCCATGTCCTCTCGCTGGTCCCTGAGCTGGATTCTGTTTCAGCTTTTAAGCAGGCCAGGATAGCCAATTACGATGGCAGCGACGACCCGACGATTATCAAGAAAATCCATTTTATCGAGAATGAGTACAAAGGAGAGAAAACTCGTTTTATTTCAGGTTTCGAGACCAGATCCTTTGCAACAGTATCAGAAAACGAGTTTTATGCAAAAGAAATTCACCTTCCTGGCAATGCACTTAATTACTTGAAACTCTTTGTCTATTTCTCAAGATATGCCATCCTTCCATCACAGCAGATGATGCCAAGGTTCCTCGGAAACCTGTGGGCGTCAACCCAGAGTTTAAACACTACCGCCAACCCGGCGCTTTATAAGAGTGAAGGGATTGAATGATTTACACTCCGCCTCTTATGGTATTAGGTTTTTGACCTAAATTTGTAAATCTCCTCTTTCTCGGGCACAAGTTCGGCATTCTTGTGACCGAGTCATGTTTCTTCTCTTGTACGTTAACATGCTTGCTTTTTATAATTTCTAAACCATGTCATCCTTCGATTAGAGCCCTTGAGTTTTCAGTTCAGCGAAGCTAAATCAAAATGGAGCAAACGATTTGTCCCAGACCTCTAATGATGTTATCTCACGCTATTCTGAACCTCTTAACATTATTACAAGCTGTTTTTAATACAATTCTTGTAGAGGTGATAAAAATGCCAAGGGTAAAATATGTCGAGAGTGACGTTGCATTGATTGCAAGGATGATGAGGGCGGAAGCTGAAGGTGAAGGACCGCTGGGGATGCTTATGGTTGGAAATGTAGTTGTTAATCGACTGAAAGCGAATTGTCTGGATTTTAAAGATTTAAGGTCTGTACGAGACGTAATTTTTCAAATTCAAGGAGGAAATTATTCATTCGAGGCTGTACAAAAGGGCAATGTTTTTTATAACAGAGCAAGAAGTGTAGAAAAGAGATTGGCTAAACAAACCTTGGAATATTGGAGACAACAACCTTCCAAGTATGCACTTTGGTATTTTAATCCGTATGCTCCTTGTCCTCCTACATGGTACAACCAGCCATTCGCAGGACAATATAAGCAACATTGTTACTATGAACCAATTGCTAATACATGCGAAAATGCTTATAGATGGTAGACACCTCAACAACAAGGGTGATTCATCAAAATAAAATAGCCGGGGCAAAATTCTCTATCGCCCCGGCTCATCTTCATTTTATTTCGTGTTAGTAAACCCGCCATCAATGCGTATGACTTCTCCATTAATATACTCTGCTTTGGATATTAGCAGGAATGTTACCAGTTCAGCTACTTCCTCCGGCTTGCCCAAGCGTCTCTGAGGTATCCCTTTAGTTGCGTTTTCCTTCATTGCTGGATTTGCCTCGTAAAAAGCCTTTACCATTGGTGTCTCGGTTGGTCCCGGGGCAATGGCGTTCACCCGAAGTCCATCTTTTCCATACTCTGCGACCATGCTCTTCGTTAAACCGATTATTCCGTGTTTTGTAGCAGAATAGGTCACAACCGAATCCTGACCAATTACCCCTGCACTTGAAGCGGTGTTCACAATCGAACCTCCGCCATTCTTCAGCATAACCTCCGCCACATAACGGACACCATAAAGTGCTCCCAAAAGGTTGATCCCGACGATTTGTTCAATTTCTTCAATGGATGAATCGAGGAAATACGAACCGCTTCCTGAGATTCCCGCATTATTAAAAAAGTAGTCGATTTTGCCGAATTGTTCAACGGTCTGATCAACATAATTTTTAACATCTGCTTGCTTTGAAACATCTGCTTTGATGAAAATAGCTTCGACGCCGAGCTTTCTTACCATCTCGACTGTTTCATTTCCACCTTTCTCGCTGATATCAACCACTGCAATATTCACTTTTTCTTCGGCTAATCTAACTGCCGTCGCCTGTCCTAATCCACTTCCGCCTCCTGTGATAACGGCGACTTTATTCCCGTTTGCCATCTTACATCAACACTCCTTAACGAATTTTCCAACTTGAGTTATTTTTTCCTTAAGGCCTGAATTTATTTCCCCTTCTTCTCCAGTGCCTTAACCAGCTCTTCTCCCATTAACTCAGAAGAAAATGGATCCCGGCTCGTCACAAGCTGCTCGTCCGCCCAGACAGCATGTCCTGTCTTTTCAAGGTCTCCCTGGTCATAATCGCTGATTTTTCGCATTTCCTGTTCGAGACTGAACGGAAGGATATCTAACAAACCTTCTGGCTCTATTTCATCTGGATAACCGGTCACTTTTTTACCAGCGATAAAGCTATCGCCATTTGGACGCTTTGCAAACACTAGCGGTGCAGGCCCATGACATTCAGCAGCGACAATGCCGCCGCCGTCGTAAATATTGTTCAGGATATTGTGCAGATCCTCATTTTTCGCCAAATCATACATTGCACCATGTCCGCCTACTACAAGCACGACATCGTAATCATCAGCCTTCACATCTGAAAGCTTCCTCGTATCATCCGCTTTCCCGGACTCATAAAGCTTCTTATATTTACCTTTCGGATCGTATTCTTCACTGATGCTCATTTTATCGATAACCGGCTTGCCTCCAAGCGGTGAGGCTAGGTCTACCTGATGGCCTGCCTCTTCAAGAAGCTGCATAGGGGCGAATAATTCTTCTCCCCACCAGCCAGTTTTCATAATTGTTTTCCTCATCCTTATGTCCACTTGATAAAACAGCTAATACTTTTGCCATTAAAAATTCCTCCTTTTACTGATAACAGAATGTATTTTCCCTAATGCGCCTCACATTACTCTTAAAATCCACTTCCTCCTTTTGCCATTGAAAAAGTGTCATTGTAATTTTGAGCCTCTTGGGAATAATATGAAGAAAAACCAGCTGGGCGTCCAGGCGGTTATGTCTGCTAAAATATGTGCTCTCTCTCGGCTGCTCTATAAAAAAACTCCCCTCCACGGGATGTTCTCCGATGGATGGGGAGTGTTAGTAAAGATTTATTCTGCTAAAACCTTCGCTTCAACAAACTGATCAAAAAACTCAAGGATCGTGGTGTTCACAAGAATCTCGTTTTCCTTTTTAGAGAATCCGTGCCCCTCGTCTTCAAGTACGAGATATTTCACCTCGCGCCCTTTTTCCTGCAAGGCTTTGACGATTTGGTCTGATTCCTGTTTAACGACGCGAGGGTCGTTTGCTCCCTGGATAATCAGCATTGGTTTTGTCATCGTATCCAGATAAGTGATCGGCGAATACTCTGTCAGCTTATCGAAGTCCTTGACCGGGTCACCAACCCACTGATTCATGATTGGTTTCCAGTGCTCAGGAACGGATTCAATGAATGAGAAAAGATTGGATGGTCCGAAAATGTCCACTACTGCTTTAAAGTATTCCGGATGGCGGCCGTGCAAAAGCAATGCCATATAACCACCAAAGCTTCCACCCATCAATAATGTTTTCTCTCTGTCAGCCAATCCGTTTTCGTAAAGGTACTCAAGGCCAGCAATATTATCAAGGCGTGGTCCTTCACCCCAGTTGCCCTCGACCATCTTCGTGAAAGCCAGACCATAACCCGTTGATCCGCGGAAATTCGGTGCAAAAATACTGTAGCCTCTGTTCACGAGGAACTGGAACATCGCACGGAAAAATTTCCTCTCTGCAGCCTGCGGGCCACCATGCGGCCAAAGGATAATATGGCCATTGCTCACTTCTTGCTTGGCCTTGAAAAATAATGCTTCCATCACCATACCATCATAAGAAGGGTATGTCAGGCCTTCAGGATCAACAAGCTCCTCTTCCTTGACTCCTGGAACAGCCAAGTTCGTCAGCATCTTCCACTCATCACTGCCCGCTTCCTTCATGTAAATGTTATTAGGCTTCGTTGCAGAGCCGGCTAAAATGTATACATTCCCACTCTTGGCGACTGTCCCACCCTGGATGATCGAAGCTGGCAATTGACTGTTTGTATATGTGCCTTCTGCCAAATCGTATTGATATAAATAATCATTGACGCCTTTTGAAGTAACAAAATAAAGGCTGTTTGAGCTCTTATCATATCGGATAGGGCCGAACTCTTCTTTTTCGATCGAAAGAACCTTGGTGAACTCATGAGTCTTGAGATTGAATTTTGCAAGATAATCAAAATCCTCACTATATGTGGTGACAAAGTAGTACTCCTCACCAACAAACACTCCCTCGCCAACGGTGAATTGCTCATCCGTTTCTGGTGTCAGAGAGTACGATTTTCCATCCTGAAAGATAAATCCTGGCGCATATGTATTCGCATATTGTTTTAAATAGGCGAAATTATTTTCTTCTTCGTCAACAGCCACTAAAAAGCAAGCAGCACCCTCACCCTCAAGGACAATGCTCTCCTCACCCGATTCAATATCATAACGGTAAATATTCAGATAGGTCTCATTTCCCTTGGTAGAAGTATAGTATAGACGTTGATCGTCCTTAGATAAAAACGGAAACATATGCCTGTGTCCTTCAGCCGTGCGGAGCGGCACCATCTCGCCACCTGCAGGAGGAAGTGCATATAACTGGCCATTTTCATCACCATCATTATCGAAACCAACCACCATAAAGCTTCCATCATGCGAATAACGCAAGGCCTGACAGGTCTGGTCAATGAATGTCAGCGGATATGGATACTGGTTCGGCAAATCCATCGCCCACAAATTGTATTTCCCTGTTAAATTGGTACTGAAAACCAACTGTTTCTCGTCTGGACTCACCGTAAAAGACTGAATATTAAAGGTACGATAAAAATTCTTTACATCCGGCTTCTTAAATTTGATCACATTCCCCAACCCCTAATCTTTTTGAAATTTCTATCTATACAGAAAACTTAAACAGAAATAGGGCTAAATGTCCAGCTAAAGCCTTAATGGAAAATAGAAAAAGTGTCCGTCATCGGGGTCATGACGGACAAATAGAACTCCCAAAAAAGAAAAAGTGTCCGTCATAGGGGTTATGATAGACAATATAGCAAAAAAAATAACGCAATCTTCCACAATAACCAAAAAAGCGACAAAGTCTGAAAATAAAGTCAAATCCTGCGCTTTCCCGAGAAATAATTCTCAAACTTTCTGAAGGATTTCCCCTCTTAAAATTGAATTTTAATAATATAGAATACCGACTGGAGGGTCACTGATTTGTTACTTTACTTTTGATTCATATCAACTGCCTACTAACAATTGAGGAGTTGATAGATAATGTTATATAAAAATTCACTTGAGAGTATTACGCCTGAAATGCTTGAAGGTTTTTTTGTCGGTTGGCCGACACCGTCAAGTCCCGAGACTCATTTAAAATTACTTAAAAACAGCAGCAAAGTGGTCTTAGCGATCGATAAAGATACTGACCAAGTTGTTGGATTCATCACCGCAATCAGTGATGGAGTACTCTCTGCCTATATTCCCTTCCTTGAAGTGCGGCCTGAGTACAAAAACAGAGGAATCGGCAAGGAACTAGTCCATCGAATGATGAACGAACTAGCTGAAATATATATGATTGACTTGTGTTGTGACGATGACCTGGTCCCCTATTACGAAAAGCTCGGCATGATAAAAGCGAATGGAATGCTTTTAAGAAATTATGAGAAGCAGTCAGGGAGTACGGAAGGATTTTAATTTTATGAATTTAAATTTCATCACAGAGTCTCTCACAACCAATAGTGATCCAAGAAAAAAATTCAGTCCTTCCCGTTTCGGACTGAATTTTTTTCCTGGCTATTATTTACCTGTATTCTTACTAAAGTTAATTATCGTCATACGCTATGCTTTCTACCCATTGTTCATCTCTCATCAGACAACCAGTTTGTTTGTATTTATTTTTACAAAAAGAGTAAAATACAAGGCCACAAGGATTATAAGTATAGTTGCAAAATATAAGGTTATTAAACCAGGAATTACTGTTTTCATTGTGTCAGAATCTTGAGCTATCCATAAAAGGATTGAACTGCTGAATGCTAACAAGTGGCATCCCAATGAAAAAAGGAAAGCTCTTTTTGAATTGGTAAAATTAGATAGCTGAAGCCTTTTTATTTGCTTTGACAGTACAACAGCAAAGACAATAATAGCCAGTAAATAGAACAGCCCAAGAATAAAAATTGGAAATGATGAAGGAGGAAGATGAATGTTTAAAACTCTTTCAGCAATGCCAACTTCATCTAACCAAAATACAAGATGTGCAACGAATATAAGAATACAAGCACCAAAGAAAATTAATTCACTAATTATAAGTCGAAAGAACATGCTTTTAGTTGACATAAGCCTCTCCTCTTTGATATAAAAACTAACTATAAAAAATAGCTATATGTACGGTTCACTAATTACTTGTTAATCAGACAGGTCCTTGAGGAATTTTTAGGTGAAGCATTATTACAGTAGTTAATAAGAAATTTATGGCGCTATCCAATCTATCCACTTCTGAGTCAAAAGTCTTTTCTTTTTTACCATTACGTATATTCATTGCTTCCTTAATTATATTGTGCCATTCCACCGGAAGTTCCGTTAATCCATATTCACCAGCGTCCAGCTTGGAAACTATATCGTTTTCCTTGATTGTGAAAAATTGACGGAGTAAGCCGAGAACGGTCCATTCTATTTCAAAATCGATTTGGCTGGTCGGCAGCTGAACCAAATGATCAAGTGATTTTTCTGCCATTTGTATTCTGTATGTCCAGTAAGAATTCATATTTTCAACTACAAAAGCAGTTAACGTCTGTGGCTGAGTATCTAGATTAAAGTCTTGTATATCTGGTCCTAAAATCTTTATTCCTTTACTCTTTAAAACCCACCAGGTTATCGGGTTAAAATTAAAGTAATCGCCGAATGCCAGCTCACCATTGTTATAGTACGGATATTCAATGTTATTGTCACTGCTATTGTAGAGTTTCCCCATATCCTCGCGAAGAGCATATACACCGTCCATTTCCGGCTTACCATATTTGTTCTCAATTGTTCTATGAATATATGAAAAAGCTTCTGAATCTCGCACTGTTAACCTGCGATTTGTTAACGTGATAAAGTCAATGTCACTTGAGTCATCAACGTAGGCACTCAATGCGATGGATCCATGTATATATAACCCTTCGATGGTGCCAGGCAGATGTTCATTTAATAGGGTTATATAATCCTTTAAGACATTTTCGACAATCTCAGGTAATACCATTACTAAACCCCCTTTTCAAAAACTTGCAATAACAAATTCGAATTTGAAATTAATTTAGTTTATATGTTAAAAATCAACAAAAAGTTACCTCGATCCTTTGAGGATTGTGACACATGATTTAATTTAATTCAGTCTCTATTTCTGATTTATATTCTTTTCTTCAATCTTAACTTTTAACACTAACACCGTATCATCTTGGTTAATTATTTCTTTAATAGTTTCCTCATCCTGTAAATTAACCGCACGAAGCGAATCATTTTCCGTTTCCCTGTATACCGCCAGGATTTTTGTTTCACCCATTTCCAACTCTACTTCTTCCTTACCTATGGCATAGTCCCATGTACTGAGACGATTAGCAGTAGATTCTTTTTTAATGATCTGGGGTTGAGTCCATACATCAGGACCAAAAAGAAATACCAAGGGGTCTTCAGAGTTTGGATTGATCATTCCAAAACCCATTGACCCTTCGTTAACTTTATTTGGACTGTTTCCATAGGATAATTGTGTTAGCGGTGGAGTTTCTTTTGTTCCATCATTGTATCGTTCTACCCAAAGATTCACCCAGCTTTTATCTGCATTATACAAAGTGAAGTCAAAATCAAATAAAATTCCTAAATTCAAATCCTCAAAAGTATTCACATATTCAGAATCGGAATTAACAGAGATAGTAGCGGTTTTGTCATCTAAATTAGAACAGCCAGAACTCAATACTAATACCAAAATGAAGATAAAACTGTGAATTAAATAGTTTTTATTCAAAGATCTGCATCCCCCAGTCTTTTACGAATATTTAACCTGCATATTCCTTTCCTACTTTCAAAAAACATTCGGTAATTCTTATTGAATTAATATTTTTCAATATTAGTAGAGAAACCCACTACTTCGTTATCCCAGTCTTGTATTTGACCGTAAAGCTGGGAGATTTCACATATTCCATGTAATTTACTTCTCCATTAAACTCCAAATAGGCTTGATAGCGAGTCCGAATGGCTGGATGTGTAATGAAGTCAAGAACGCGGTCTTTCTCTACCCAGCGGCTATCCGTTGTTTCTTCAGAAACGGCTAACTGGCCGCCAACAGGTTTACATGCGAAATCAAAAATCACTTGGGTAGGAACATCCGTCACGCCATCATACCATTTAAAAGTTCCTGTATTTGAATACACTCCCACTAAATGGCTCACCTCAACATTAATTCCACTTTCTTCTTTGATCTCACGAATTAATGCATCCAGCAGATTTTCTCCAGCTTCAACTTGTCCTCCTGGGTAAACCCAACCGCCGTCACGAGTTTTTACTATAAGGATATTTCCTGCCGAATCTTCAACAAACCCGCCTGCGGACACGATATGCGTAGGGAATGACATGGTTCGACCTCCTTCCTTGGAACTCTTATTGCATTATAGTTCTTACGTGCTTGATCGTTTGAAGGGAAAGTATTTCTTCGAGTCACTTTTCTTTTTATCTTAACTAACAAAGGTAATCACTTACGAGTTTCACATCAAACAAGTTACTCTCTTTTAAAAATTGCAGCAATAAATGAAGGTGTGCTGCACCATATAAAACAAAAATACGGTCTTCATTTGAATCGATCAGACTAACCAAGTTTTTTTAGATTAGCAGGTTTCGATAATACCAATACTTTGCTGTCCAAACAGCTCCAGCTGGATGATCCTTATCACCGACTAGAGACAATTTCAAATACATTTCTTGTCCTCTTAGAACATTTTGCGAATCATTCATCCAAAGCAAGAAATCTTTTATCGAGTGCTTTTATTTAAATGTATTTGATTCAGATATGATTTCCTCTGCGAGAATTGTAAAAGCCTTATACTCATCAGTGTCTTTCCACTCGTCTAAGCCTGATAAATCCGGAATACCATCTTCATCTTTATTCCAATCCACCGCATAAACTCTTTTATGGCCGCAATCCTTAGCCAAACGGAAGCCTATTTGATCGATCTCATTAATGGTTAACGTATAATCGCCCTTTATAAAAGTTTGATATTGATGATTCAGGGCTTCCTCATTCTCTTGTAATACTTCTAACGCAACTTTCGTTGGTTCGTATTTTCTCAAACAGTTGATGAGATCAAGAATCTCTTTTTGCCTTGTCTTTGATAAAATATCCTCTTTGTCAGTCATAAACAGATCGCCATTATCTTGTTCGGAAAAATGGTCAGTACCCAGAATAAATATAGATGGTTTAATAAGTAACGGCCTCCCTATAAAAAGTTATATATTCTTCAATAACGCCCCATTCTTCCGTGCCAGTTTTTCCATTACAGAGACTAGAAATACTGACAAAATAAAGTAACAGACCCCTATGAAAATTTCTTTACCAAGCAAAAGATAAACATCATAATTCTCCAGGCTATAGATCGAGCGTAGCGCTTCGATGCTATGGGTTAGCGGGAGCATACGGGCTAGCAATTCAAGGGGTTCTGGTAATAATGTGACTGAAAAGTTAACTCCGCAGAAAACCTGGAAAAACGCCAAAGATATATTCAGGAATAAGTTAACATTAGAAAACAAAAGGCTCACTGAGGCAAAAAGCAATGAGAAGCTAATGACAGAAAACATGGTAATCAGGATCAGCATTAGCAGGGTATCCATATTGCCGGCCGGCATTTTAATATCAAACAACAACCACCCTATAATCAAGCCTACAATGAATACAAATAATCCATCCAGCAGAGGTACAATCCCCTTCCGTAAGATAATTAGCAGTGTCGGAGTCGGTGAAGCAATATTCAGTTCCAACGTTCCATATCTTCGTTCCATCCTGAACATATTCATATAGTTGATCATGATGGTCTGACAAGTGTAATAAGCAATGTTGCCAATCACAACGAATTTTAAATAATCCGATCCGACTAGTGAACTGGCTAATGTTGCAAAAAAGATATAATGCATGAACGGATCTAAAATACGGAATAAGATAAATAATCGAATCGTTTGAAAGGAATAGATCGCTTTATACGATAGGTTAGTAAAACCATATTTATTGATTAAAAACATCAGATCGCCCCCAGACTGCCGGTCTTACGCAACACTACCTCGATTTTTTTCACAATAAAGTAAGCCAGCAATAAATAAATCAAGCTAACCAAAATTGAAATCCCCATAGATAAGAACATCGTTTGGGATAACACCAATGTATCTTGTACTGACTTAATCCCCCAGGTCATTGGAATTAGGTAAGTAATGACTTTTAGCCCAACTGGAAACTGTTCAACCGGGATGAACACCCCGCAAAGCAAGATCATAGGTGTTAGAATCAGGTTTTGGAAATCGAAAACATTTTGAGAAGCAACAAATACAATGGCTAAAATAAGTCCAACAACACTTAAAGAAAACATCAGAACGAGTATGGAAAGTAAGAAGTAACCGTAGTTGGCGATCCCGATACTGAATTGAAAAATAAATCGTGCGTAAATAAAACTTAAAATCATGGAGATCAGGGCAATAACAGAATTACTTAATGCTTTAGTCAAAATGACCGCAAACAAGGAAGCCGGCGCAGCAATTAGCAGCTTAAGTGTGTCATTCCACTTCTGGGAGATCAATGCAGATCCTGATGAATACAATACATAGCTCCACATGCTGATCAAAGCAGATGCCAACACAAATTTGTCTGAATTAATATCTCCCCTTACTTGCTTTAAAAAGTAAACAATCGACAAAAACATAAGCGGCTGGAAAAATAGCAGAAATTGATACATCTTATTATTAAAGTTAGTAAAATATTTAATTTCTCTTATAAGCAGATACATATTCTCACCCTACATCCTTCATATGATAGATATAGGCATCCTCAAGCGATATATCTCTCTTACTCAATTTTAAAATATCTCCATATTGGATTAAGTAGGCTGATACCTTTTCAAGATCATTTTCATTCACTTCAAAATTCAAGCTAAAATAAGGCTCTTTAATGACTTCGATTTCGAGTTTATTAAGGTAGTGGTCTGCTATTAGCTTTTCAATATCATAAATACTCATCGTAGCTTCGTAAAGATTAAGGTGGTTACAGCTCTGCTTTATGAAATCTGGTTGGCCAATGAGGCTTATTTTCCCGCCTTTAATAAAAGCAATACGATCGCAAAGCTCATCGGCTTCCTGCATATAATGAGTAGTTAAGATGATGGTAATCCCTTTGCTTGATAAATCTCTTACAATATCCCTCAATAATTTTGCCCCGATAGGATCCAAGCCTATGGTCGGTTCATCAAGAAACAGGATCTCAGGGTTATTAATTAAACACCTTGCGATATGTAATCGTTGGGTCATACCCTTGGAATAGGTATGGATTTTTTGATCCTCAGCGTCCTCTAATTTAACAAGGTTTAATAAATCCTTAATTAACACAGCTTGTTCTTTATTTTTAATCTTATAAAGTGTACAAAAATAATGCATATACTCTTTTGCGGTAAGTCTTCCATAAACGCCTCTTTCGCCGCCGTAAACAAAGTTGATCCTATTGCGAATCATATGACTCTCAGATACTACATCATAGCCTAGAACTTTTGCTAACCCAGCAGTAGGCAGCAATAAAGTCGTTAAGATTTTGATCGTAGTCGTTTTACCAGCCCCATTCGGCCCCAGCAAACCAAATACTTCCCCCTTTTTCACATCAAAAGAAACATCATCCAAGGCATTTTTCAAGCCCGTTTTCAATTTATAAGAACGTGAAAGTCCCTTAACCTCAATAACCTTTTCCATTTTTATCCCCCTAAACTATTTTCTTTACTGATAAATATTACCATAATTTCTCATAACTTCTATATATTATTTAAATATTCTTACAAAAAATTCATCTCTATTTACAGCAGGAAAAGTATATAACTACAGAAATGCAAAAAAGCGCATTCCAGAAGGAGTACGCTTTTTAGCTTAATCAAAACCTAAGATATTCATTAGAAAATTATAAAATACCTCTAATAATCATCTGGATCAATTCTCTAAATTGTGCTTAAATACCTTTACCATTTCTTCCACATACCTTTAAAATCATTTATCTCAGTGCATGATAAATTACTAATAATCAAACTAACCTCATTTGTCCCAATAGTTAATACATCATCACCTTCTGTTTTGGGTGCCCAGTAAACAAGTTGCTCCAATTTTTCTTTATAGGAGTCCTTCTGATTCCTATTCACTTGTTAAAATTAACTTTCTTGTTTTGATATCATAAATTTTATAATCAATTTCGACCATATGATCTTTTGTAGCTGTAACCTCACAATAATAAGGAACTGACCTTCCATAAGCATCAAGGTCAGGTATATCACTGAATATAAAGATTTCTCCTGAATCAACCATTCTAAAGTCCGCTAATGAAGAACGGCCTGCTGAATCAATTTCAATCACACATTCTCCACTAATGATGTCATATTCCTTTAGTACAACATATTTTATGCTTGGTAGAGTTACCGCCAAAATTAAAACACCCATTGAAAGACCTAAAATGCTTTTCCCTACTTCTAAAACAGGGTAAGATTTTTCGCGAAACATTGCAATAAAACTAAATAAGGCAATGATGACAAACAAAGTTCCCATAAAGAGCATTAAATAATAAACAAACACCTTTTCACTTCCTAAAATGGATGAATGGAATTATGTATGAATAGGATCCAGCCTAAAAGAATGGAGCCAGAATTCCATATCCACCTACAATTAAACATAATAACCCACCGAACATAAACAAAATTTTAATGAACCAGAAATTAAAAGAAATAGACAATGGAGTAATATACCGAATATGGTCATAAGTTTTATTGTTGAAAAATCGCTCTTTTGTCGCATGGAAAAACATATATATTGCAAAAACTCCGACTAAAAAGCTGAAAATGCCAGCATAGAAATCTTTCCCCATTCTTCCACCTGTTCCTTTTAAAAGTCTTACCGCTTATTATACCTACTTCTTAATATCTATTTTAGTCTATGTCCTTCGGTTCTTTAAGGGGACAAAAAAAAGAATTTAACTAGATTTCGTTAATGGAAGGTCAATTAAATCGCACTCGTCTTCTGGTATCACCGCTTCCTGAAAATTTTGAGCCGCGGGGAAAGGAAACGAAATGGTATACACGATGTATCTAAGCAAGAATGATTAATCCTTTTACATTGCCTATTTTCCTATTTCATCAACTATGTTGGAATGTTTCTGGAAATTCAAAAGGAACTAAAAATGTCTTTTGGTTGAATTTTCCTGCTATTCATGGTTCCCTACCTAAGATACAATAATTTCAGTGTTACTATCATTGAAAAGGGAAGAATCAAATGAAAAATAAAGAATTTGTTTTATCATTTAAAGAAATGGACCCGAATCATCTGCCTAATTATTATGAGTATGGCTATTTAATTCATCAGATTAAGGAAAAGTTGTTTGGTACCTATGGGATAAAATTCGGGTTATTTGCTGATGATCAAACATCTAACGAGATATGGGAGATCCTTGAAGAAGACCTCGAGTCAAAAAGCGAAAGGGTCCATCTGGCCTTCCATATACTTGATGTGATTGAAACAGAGACCGTTTCTTCTAATCATACAGAAAAAGTCATGGAGTTAATTACCAAGCCCAGAATGGATAATTCCGTTTATTATTATCCGGACTTTAAGGTCGCCCTTGCACGTGTTCCCATTTTCCAGAATCACATGGATACAACTCATGATTTGGTTTTATGTGAAAGTCGACATCATTTAGAGGAGTTTCTTCCTTATGTCCTAAGAAGAAAGCGAGAATACATCCGCAACTATGTGACCATTTATACAGATACAGACGATGGAGTAGAAACCGGGAAAGAAAAAATCACTAACCTGGTGAATAGGAATGAAGTATTCTTGGAAGAAAAAATAAAGAAGGAAATTTATCGTTCCATTGATGAATTCTTTTCCGAAAGTAAAGAGTTTTATACGAAATATAACATTCCTTTTAAAAGAGGAATCCTGCTTTACGGAAAGCCTGGAAATGGCAAAACCACTCTTGTTAAATCGATTGCTAACAGCATATCCGCACCGGTCGCTTATTGGCAGATTACAGAATATACATCTAGTTATTCGATTAAGGAAGTCTTTACATCGGTGTCAAAAATGGCTCCAATGGTCTTGGTAATTGAGGATATTGACTCTATGCCAGAACACGTCCGATCTTACTTTCTAAACACCCTGGATGGAGCCACTTCTAAAGAAGGAATCTTTCTGATCGGAACAACAAACTATCCAGAAAGAATTGATCCTGCTTTGATAAACCGGGCTGGACGTTTTGACCGGGCCTATGAACTAAAATTGCCATCAAAAGCAATGCGTTCTCTTTACTTACAACGTAAAAATATCCAACAATTTATTACAGCTGATGATTTCGATCGGGTCGTTCAAGCTTCCAAAGGATTTTCATTTGCACAGCTGAATGAATTATACACAGCAATCGCTCTTCAATATCATTATGAGCAGGTTGTGGACATTGAGCATATTTATACAGAACTCCAAGCCGCCAATAACAAATCCAAGAAAAAAGATTGGGAGATGGAATCCGAAAATCACCGTGTGGGTTTTGGTTTTTAGGGGAAAGATGTCGAATAATTAAGTTGAAACCTTTGATCAAGGTATATCTTGCATTTTTTATATTTTTCCACAAGAAGAAGCAAAGGAATGAGTCAGTGCTCCTCTGCTTCTTTTCTGGATGATATTTTAGTATTTTGCAGCCTTTAACGTTTTATTACCAAATTATGTGAAATTCAAATATTACACCAGTTTCTTGACTTTTTCTTTGGATGCTAGGAATTACTTCTTCGCTGTAATTTCTTTACTCTTTATCATTTCCCTTTTTTCTATCTGTTTTACTTTATGCAGGATCTGAAAGAGTATGGTTGTGGTAAAAGAAAATTGAACTATAAATAAAAGTAAATAAATGAATTCAATATTTTCTCCGCCAATACAGGACCCAATCCATAAACAAAAATAAAACTTCCTATGAAGGTTATGATGAAAACAAACAACCAATTATCCATAATCTTTCTCCTTTCACTAGAACTTCTCCCATTATGCTATTAGAGAAATAATGGAATATATTATGCTAACCTCCATTCCCAGTTATAGTTTACCGTACCGTTTATCTTCTATTTAAATGATCCATTACACTCTGTTTTAGAAACTCATATTGTTCCTGATTTGTATCCAAGAATGCTTCATCTCTATTCGACGGAATATCCATATACTTAATATCTTCATTGAACTGTGAATCCGTAAAATCATAATATTCATCATTGATTTCGTTATAATAATGCCATCCTCCAGATAATAGTGTCTTTCTTATTTGTCCTCCAAGCAGGTCATTCACTACTAATGCAGTAACACCGCACTGGCCTTTTGCTGGATTGTCTTTAGTCCATTTTGAACTTGAATTTATTGACCAAGAGTTTAATAATGCTTCTTGCATATCTGCATTAGATATAATTTTCCGCATTTTGAAAAATCCCCTTTATTAACTTCAGAATTAATTACTCATTGGTCAATCGTTTTGTTTCATCTACCAATGAAATTTTGTCCAAAAATCCAATAACATTTAAATCTAACATATATGCAGGATTCTCCAAGTTGCGATATTTTACTTCCCTCTTCATTACCAATGTGCCTGGTGAATATCCTCCGCTCGAAACTTGCATTGTAATCTCCTTGATTTCCCCGCCTTCCATCACTTTTAACTTAAATGCCTCACAATTATAATCTAAACAATTAACATCATAAGTTTGTTCCATCCATTTTACATAATCTGCTTCATTTGGTTTTGTTAAAACAAATGTAGTGCTAACAATCAAAATTACTCCTATGATAGACAAGCCAATCCATTTTCTTTTATTCATAAAACACTCTCCCTAATAGCACAGGTGCACCATTTGTTTAATAATGATTCCATACAAAGCACGGAAACCTGATAGATCAACAACCCAGAAGTATTAGATAACTCCTACAATATCTTCAGGCCCAATATATGCAAGAGTGTTATTCGGACACGCAATAACCTCCCAGCTTTCTTCTTCGATTGAATCTTTCATTACGCCTACTTGCCAGCTTTCATACCTTTCGTGATAGCCCCATATAAAGAGAACTTCACCTGTATCAAATGTCAATAATAAGTGAGGACTCATATGGTGTACTGAGATGTCTATGATTTCTTTTAATCTCAACTCACATATTAATTTTGAAGCTTCAGCCCACTCTAATTCAGGTAATTGATTATGAGACGGAATGGTTGTGGGCATTGAAGCGAATAAACAAAATTCACTCTCTATATTGATATACACCTGCCCGTTAATTCGCTTGGAATTTGTATCATTTTCTGAAAGGAGTATCTTAAGTCCGTAAAAATTAATTCCTTCTATTTTTGCCCCAACACATAAAGATTTTAATATCTTACTGGCATTGCTAATGTCATTACTATCCACTTACTTTGTTCCCCCTTATCTGATTATTGAGCTATCCAGCGGCATTGAATATGTTATTCAGAAAAAAAGACGATTAATCCTTTCTAGATTACCGCCCGGTAACGTAAATGGTAAATCACTTATCATTATCTACATCACTTTTATTAGCTTCTATTCCATAATTTTTTTCGATTAATTGGGCAACAACAGATTGGTTAATCCCTTCCCTGACTGCTTTTAAAATGACTAAATACAAAATAAGGACACTTACAATCAAAAAAACAATATTAAATAGCAGAATAAAACCTGGCACACCTACATTGGATATCATTTTTACACCCCATTGCTAATGTTAGCCTTGTTATCGATAATGATCTAAAAAAGATAAAGATTGTGGTACACCTGTAATCAAGAAAATTCATAAGTTTTATAATCACCAGTATCGGATGAAAACCTTAATATATTTCTGTCACTTGGTATTCCTTCGAAATAAGCTCCAATACAACCTGTTGTGCATCTGTGGCCAGCAATAAGAATATTTAACTCTCTTATTCTATGCTGATTCTCAAGTTCCCTCATAAAACTAAATACCCTATTTATAAACGCATCAGGGTCTTCAATCCCTTTATAAACCTTGGAATCAGGTAATGGACCAGCCATCTTAACCTCGTTAACGCTTAACCTGTCTGCTTCTCCTAAATCAAAAACATCCAGTCTGTCATCTTTAACAGCATTTAGGCCGGTAACTATTTCTGCTGTTTGCAAAGCTCGAGCCTGCGGGGAAGAAAAGACAAAATCGAATTTAATGTTTTGCAGCCTGTTTCGCAATGCTTTAGCTTGTTCTATTCCATGCTCATTTAATGGCAAACCCTTTCTCCCTTGCATTTTTCGTTCTTTATTCAGATCTGTTTGCCCATGTCTGATTACATAAATCAAGTATATTCCCCCCTTTTTTAACATTCTTCTTGTTAAACATCATGATTACGAGAAATTGCCGTCTAATGCGTATCCATTAAATTACCATATCTATGACTTTTCTGATATGCCCTTCATCCTCCGCAATCTCCACTTGATTGCTTAAGTATTTATTCAGTCTAAAAATTTCCGGAACAATACTGACAACTGTTTTCATGATCAGATCTGCATTCCGGCCGCATTCCCAACTTTTTAAAAGCGATAATTGCTCTTGATTCAATTTACTTCTTTCGCCCTCAATCTTTGACCAAACACCGTAAGGGCTATCCAGATGTTCTTCCATTTCCATATACCATCCAGAAACGACTAACCATCGGACTCGATCTAAATTCGCTAGTGCGTAATATATTTCTCCCCTCATGACGGCACGATAAGTTTCGTGTATGAATGCCAGAAGTTTTCCTCGCCAAAACTCAACCTCGTCTGCTGAAGGTTTATAAACTTTATGAGATGATTCATGAATGACTTCACTAATGATATTATTCGGATCGTAAAGTACCTTATATCCTTTTAGCCAAATAGATGGAACAACATCTTCAGGTGCATGATACCAGCTGTCTATTTTTACAAAGGAATCATAATGGGTAACAATAACTGGTGACGAAGGATTAAAATCCTCGTAAAATAAAACATTTCCCCATTTAGCTGCCCTGTTACGTTTATTCTTAATAAAATCTGCTTTCAGTTTTGGATTAACAATAATGTGTAAATCTATATCCGAGTAATTATCAAAGTTCCCTCTCGCTAACGAACCCGCTTGATAAATAGCCAACACATCTGAATCTGAAGTTAAATCCATTAATGCATTCCCCAAAAGAATGCCACGATGTTTCGGCAAAGATAAATCCCTTTCAAAATGTTTACTTACAAATCCCACACATAATTCCCATCTCCTTATTTTTAGAAAACCTTTCTAGCTGAACTATTCTACATTTGGAAATGAAATTCCTTTTTTAATTAACCCACGTCCTCTTTTTCAAAGAAAAAAAGCGTTAATCCTTAGATCAACGCTTGATAAGATCTACACCTTACGACCAATATATAAGAAATGCTGACTTGTGCAAAAAAGATTTTCATCGGTGCTTAAACGATAACCGATTTCTATCCACTTTCTGTACTCACTTTCTTCTAAAGAGGTTATTTCTTTTTCCTTATAACCTAGTATATTTTCAATACCAGCAAATGTTAACTCCTTTAATCCACAGCTATCCATAAATTCTCTTGCTCCATTAGGTTTTATAAAATACGCGGTCGTAAAACCTTTTCCTCCTTTATTTTCTCCATTTTGTAAATAACCGAGGATTCCTTGAACAGATTCAATCGGATATAAATTCATTATATGGTCCTGTACAGGTGCATAGCTGGATATAAACGTAGCTATCATAATTCCGTTGGGCTTTAATAATTTCAACGCCCCATCGACTGCCTTTCTCCTTTCAGGTTCCTTTAACAAATGGTATAACGGTCCCATTAATAGAATCACATCGTACTGATTCTCAAAACCCTCCAGCTCCAAGGCATTGCCGTGGATGTATCCCTCTAATGTAATTCCTCTTTCAAATGATTTTTGTTTTGCTATTTCAATATTTTTTTCCGAAAGATCTAAAAGAGTTACTTGATGTCCTTTTTCGGCTAAATAGATGGAATACCTGCCTGGTCCACCGCCAATATCGAAGATTTCTAGATTCTTCTCTTTTATAAAATCATCAAGGTATCGTTTGGTAACATCAAATTCAATTTTATGGCGATTCAGCCTTTCCCATTCGTTAAATTCATGATCATACCAATACTCGATTTCATTCATCTTACAGCCTCCTGATAAGGATTTTAAACAAAGTATAATCCTATAAAATTAGGAGTTCTTACAAAGTTTTGTATTTTTTCTTACATTTAAATTTGCCTTATAACTTAGGGAATTAAAAAAGTGCATCACCACATTGGGGTGATGCACCGATTTAATCAAGATTAATCGTTTCCTTCAAACGCACTTTTGAAAGTACTCCTGCCATGAATGGAAGGAGCGCAACCAATCCTATTGCCCAATTGACGCCAAGAAGATCGGCGATGATTCCTGCCATTAATGCCCCAAATGCATAGCCGCTGTCACGCCAGAAGCGGTATACTCCCATAGAGGAAGCTCTCCATTCCGGGTCGGCAACATCACTGATCGCTGCTTGTAAGGTTGGGTAAACCATCGCAGTGCCCAGACCCAACAAAATAGCTCCTATAAACCATAGTAAATATTGATTGGCAGCGAGTATGAACCAAAGTGCAGCAGCTTGCGTCCACATGCCATAAGTAATCAAAACTTTTCTGCCGATTTTATCGCTTAATGTACCCGTGAACAATTGAAAAATACCCCAAGCAGCTGGATATACCGCTACAATTGTACCGAGTTGCCCTACAGATAATCCTGCAGCAGTGAAGTAGATAGGGAAAAGACCCCAGGCCATACCATCCTTTAGGTTGGTTGATAAGCCGGCAAAACTAATGGTTGATAAGTTCTTGTTCTTCCAGGTTGTCAAAACAAAAACTTCTTTTGCCGATCGAGTTTTACCGGGGCTGACGGTGCCACTATTCTTAATCTGAAGATTCAAATGCTCAGCTGTATCCTTGACGATCAACGAAAGGATAATTCCGATCACAACAATACCAATTCCTATATAGAATGGCTCAGGCCTTAATGAATATGTTGAAGCAATATACCCGGAAACAGCAGCCATGATCGCAACACCAGAATAGCCGGCAAACTCATTCCAACCAACAGCGGAACCACGCTGGTTCGGTTTCGAAAGATCGATTTTCATATTCACCGTCATCGACCATGCCAGTCCCTGGTTAATTCCGAGCAGGATGTTTGCAACAATGATAACCCACCATGCATGTGCGAAGATAATGAGGATAGGTACGAAAAGGCCAACAAACCAACCGAGCAATAATACTTTCTTGCGTCCAAGCCAATCTGCAATTTGACCTGCGAAATAGTTTACAATGGCTTTAGAAAATCCAAAACTGATAACGAATGATAGTGCAGCACTTGCAGATGCCAGTCCGAACTGCTCTTTTCCAAGCAGTGGTAAAACGGTACGCTCTATCCCGACCATTGAACCGACGAACAGATTTGTCACGACCAACAGGACAAATTGCACGATGTTTTCCTTGATTCCGTTTTTCGGCTGTATCCTGATCACCTCCAAAAATAAAGCCCCGATAAATTCTTCCGGCTCTTATATTTGCTACTTTCAATTTAACTGCTTATGAAGCAGGTAAATGTGTTAAAAAGTTTTTAGTGCTGTATTTGTTTCCATTCATTAATTCCTGCATCCAGCAATGTAGCTTGATATCCTCTTGATTTTAGAAACTCTACCGCTTCAGTTGCATATACACAATAGGGTCCCCGGCAGTATGCTACAATCTCTTTTTCTTTTGGCAATGAATCCAGATGTTCTTCTAATTCCGAAATCGGCACCGATAAAGCGTGAGGCAAATGACCATGCTTATATTCTTCAAACGGTCTTACATCCAATAAAGTGACAGCACCGCTATTCAACTTTTCACCTAACTCCTCAAACGAGATAGGATTTAGTGAATTTTCTCTCAGGATGTGGCCTTCCCTTACAAGCTTCACATCTGATATTCGCTCCTCAGCCGTTCCTCTTAACTCCAATACAAGCATCAATACTTGTTCGCTGGCCAAACGATAAATAACATAATTTTTGTCCTTTGAGTAAGTGACAAGCTTAGAGTCATGCAAGGTCTGGAGATGCTTTGAGGTGTTGGCTATGCTCATTCTCGTATCCAAAGCCAAAGCTTCAACCGTTTTGGGACCTTGAGTCAACAGGTCAAGAAGTTCAATCCTCTTTGGACTGGATATTGCCTTTCCAATCCGCGCAAACTCGCCATATATGAAATCCTTAAATTCCCGAGCTCCGATAATGATCACCTCCAAAAAACAACTATTCAACTGATTAGTTGAATAGTAACATTCTAACATTCTCTTTGTAAATATTAAATAAAACCACGCCAAAGTGTTGACTTGTTGGAATGGTTTTATTTTTTGTTATTTAATTAAAAAGATTTACAATTGGTTTTTCAGATTCAGAGGCCCTGCTCCATATGGCGGGTCATTGGCGACGATTATTTAAAAGCAGTATTAGGTCCGTAGCCAAACTGATCCGTTAATATTTAAAGTCTCATGAATAGATAGGCATTCCTAAAAACGGAAAATATTGTATAATTATATAAAGATAGAAGAAGGATATGGGGGTAGGATCAAATGAAGGATAAATTAAGTGGACTATTTAGTCTGTTAAGAGGAATTGGAGCACTAGCCCTAACTTTATCTTTTTTTGAAATAGGCAAAGAGTTCTTTCAAACGAATTTATTATGGTTTTTAGTATCCCTTTGGGTCGGATTGGCAGGTTCTTTTATTATTGAAAAAATGGAAAAGACCACTAAAAAAAATGAGTTATAATCATTTTATGAGGTTGCTTTGTTAGATTAAGCATAGGGGAGGATTTAAGCTTCAAAAAATCACAGGGTACGTCCAGTACTTTTGAGTATTGGCCGATAAATCTCTCCTATCGGATACTTTTCCTCAGTCACCGCTTCCGTTTGTCCGATAGAACCCTTCTATCGGATACTTTTCCTCAGTCACCGCTTCCGTTTGTCCGATAGAACCCTTCTATTGGACACTTTTCCTCGGTCACAGCCTCCGTTTGGCCGATAGAGCTCTTCTACCGGGCACTTTCAGTCGTACTATAATCCATTTGACCAATAATGCGTTTTTAGGATTATAGTAACTAGATCAGAACGTACTTTTTCTAAAATAACCAATCCTATTAAACCAATCCCTCTTTTTTCCTCTGTACTAGATAAATGATCAGACCTATTGGACCCGTTAAGATTGTTAATCCCCAGAAGATATGTCTCTTGATCCCCACAAAATATTTGTCAGAATCATAGTACACCCAAATTCCGATTACGATGAATACTGCAAAAATTGCAGCAATTTCAATTTCATGCCCACTAAAATCTGTATTCCTGGCCAAGCCCCATCCCATGATTTCAACACCCTGTACCGTTTTATATATAAACTTTACGAGTGTGTTAAAAAAGGATTCAATATTCAGTTAATAAAATTAACCAGAAGACATTTATTAGATAGTATATTTAAATATGAGTTCACCATTTGGATCTCTTTCATTGGTGTATTGAAATCCCAAGTCTTTGTATAATCTATGGGCTATTGTGATTTCCTCGATAATACTTAAATAGTAGACAACCTGAACACCATACTCTTTTGAAACTTTATCAATAAGATTCACCATGGCATTTTTTCCAAAACCCTTGCCTTGAAATTTTTCTTCAATCATTATCCTATCAATCCAAGTATCTTTGTTTGGACCAAAAGAACCGTACATAGCAAATCCAATGACTTCCTCATCAAAATATATAGCTGCCGGATGCCATTCATGATAACGTCAAGCTTCTTTTAAACACTCGTCCACGGTTTCGATGAATCTTTCCTGGCCTGGTTTTAATTTTATATATTTCACAGTGCATTCATTTGTATGATCAATATCTCTAGAGTACAATTCGTTCATCATTTGGTTAAAACTCCCTACTTGAATGTTAACAGTCTTTGCGCTTCTTTTAATTAACAAATAGGTGATAACTCTCCCCCTCTTTTATATACCTTCCCTTAATTTCCCCAACTCCTTCCACTGTGAGCGAGTCCATATTTTCGACAGGTTTCTCTTTTAATACTAGTCTCAGTTTAGTAATGTTTTGAATTCTATCTTTGAACTGTGTCATAACAGGTTGATGCATCAGAAAATGTTGATTGCCCATTTTAACTTTCAGAAAGTTTTTATGTAAAAGTGTATCTTCCATGAATACGATATTCATGGGGTCAAAAGATACTGCTGTCACTTCACCCTCAATAGTCAGAGGAAAACCTGCTTGTTCTTCAAAGGTTATAAATTCATTTCTCCTGCTTTCAAGGGTAAAATTGATCGCTGCGTCCGTGTCTAAGCTTACTTCCATATGGTGTTGAGGTTCGGTATTAATATTCCCTGCCGTCTTTTTGAAAAAATCATATAAAGAGTCTTCTCTTTCCAGAAAATCTACCTTCCAGCCTGGTGAAAACTCATCTAATAATAAACACATAAACAATCCGGAACTATAGCAGCTCCTCCGTATATGGGAGGTAGATTCATATTGGTTTAGTAAAGATTCTCCGTACTTTTTCAAAACCGTCTCATATTCTAAGGGACTTTTCTCCATAAATGCCTTGAATTCAACATACCAAGCAGGTCCCTCTACCGTTTCTATCAAGGTTTCATATAAATGGTATTCTTTAATTTTTGAAACTCTTTCATCTCTAAGGAATATGAATGTAGAGAGAAATTGCTGCTCCTTTTGAGGGTCATTTTCCAGCAAAGCATGGTAAAGGGAGAATCTTTCAAGGTTCCTTAAAGAAATATTTTCTATTGATAATGGATAAGTAATCCCCAGAATTTCATTTGGAAACCGCTTTTCGCCCTTCAGATATTGATAACCGTGAAATAATTCATGTACGAGAATCGAAAACAAGCTTTCATAGTCCTCAAATAATTCTAAATCTACAATTGCAGTTGGATATTCTTCATAAAGAATATGGGTACAACCCATAAACTGTTCATCCCATTTTAATTTTTTTCGTGCCCGGTTGAATTTAGGATGATTGAATAAATATACGTGCGAACGATCAAAGAAGGCATAAGCTACCATTTCAAATCCCGGCCAATATTGATCCAGCTTTGATTTTGTTAAATCTTTAGAGGTTCGGTTCGTATAATACTCCATGTCAGTTTTCCCCCTTGCTCCAAAAGTACTTTAATGAAGAATTTCCACAAAAAGACGCATGAATCCTCCTGGGTAATCTGCAAGTCTATGAAATTATCGAATAGAAGCATGTATCGGTCAGCCTGCTGCCGTCAGCCGATAAATCATCATTACGTAAAACACCTTCTAGTTCAAATCCAAGTTTTTCAGGGATTGCACGGCTTTTCAGATTAGTAGATTCACATCTTATTTCGATTCTCTTAAATTCAAGTTGATTTAGCCCATAAACAGTCAATGCTTTTACCCCTTCTGTCATATAGCCGTTTCCCCCAAACTTCGTATTAATCCAATAACCAATTTCACATTTAGGAATGGACCAGTCAATCCCTTGAAGGCTGACAGTCCCAATGAAATCATTCGTCTCTTTTCGAAATATGAGAAAACGAAAGCTTTCTCTCTTTAAAAACTTGATATGGGCATTTCTCAGGTTAATCTCCGTTTCTTCAAGTGCAGGAAGCTTTTGCGCAAATGGCAGCCATGCTTTTAACTCATCAAAAGAATCCCTTATCGCCTGGTTAACAATATTTCCGTCACCAGTACGATGTGGTGCCCGAAGTAATAATCTTTCTGTTTCTATCTGGGATGGAATATCGAATAATATAGGATTTGGCATTTTATTTCCCCTCACCGTTCTATGGATTTTTGCATAAAAAAAACGCTCACCCACAAGAAATGAATCTTGAGGACGAGAGTTTGACTTCGCGGTACCACCTCAGTTTGTTGATTTGTCGCCAAACCAACCTCTTCAGGTACGTTCATACCCTATCTTTATATCGGAAGAATCCGTCTTGTGATCCCTGATTTATCATCAGATTGGCAAGAAGCTCCGAGACTTTATTCATTAAGCAGAATATTACTCCCTTTCAGCATCCAGGAGCTCTCTAAAAATATTCAAGCATAACTACTCTTCTCTTCAACGCTTATATTAATGGAGTTTTTAAATATTTTAGCTGTTAATCCATTTGTTGTCAATAAATTCCTTTCTATGGTTTCTCGGTAAAGCAAGCATAGATTCTCGTTTTCTCCTTTTTTCTTGCATCCTTATCTGTTTTCTTTTCTTTTAAGTAGATAAGTGATGCAAGTAAACAGGAATGTTTAACTTTAAAAGAAATTAATATGTCCTAGGTGGTGAGTATGGCTTCTAAAATAAAAATTCCTGCTCTGTACCGAATCTGAAACAATGTTTTGTTATTGCTTTGCTGTTGTAAGGTGAGTATCAAATAAATCTATAATCTCTAAGAATCTCTCCGCTTCTCTAAATGTATGGTCCGCCAAGAGTGGATGAATATTGCTTTTAATTCGGCAAGCCTCTATTAATTCTCTTGCTGTCTTTTTAAAATCCCTTAATGAAGCGACTGAAACTCTATTTTGATCCAGGAATTGATCCAGAATTGGCACTGTTTCAGATTGCGGTCGCATGGAGTCTAAATCAACCGCCTGGAATACCAACTGATCAAAATCATGACTAAACTCATTTGCTTGTTCTACTAGTTTTCTTTCAGAAGGATCTAAGAGATGTCCGATGAATTTTGCATGGTCGGCCATAATCTTTAAAAAGAAAAGATTTTCTTGAATGATCTTATCAGGTTCGGGGGCTAGTTTTCCTTCGTTAAGTTCTTTTAACCTGTTGGCAAAATAAGCTGCCTCTCTGCTAACATGGTCAACCAATAAAGGAAAATTATTTGTCCTGATTTCACAGCGTAAGGTTAGCCCTAGCACCTTTCTTTTGTAACTCCATATAGCAACAGCTGCTTGGTAAACTTCATTGTTAAAAGCTTGAATTTGGCGTATATCCGTGTTTATAGAAAACCTTGCCAGTTTTTCCTCGATTCGTTCAAAGAGAGTAATAAATTGCTGAGCCTCAGCTATCAATTGCTGTTGTTCATAAGTAAATCCGAGGCTTAAAAACAGAGCATGTTCCTTCATGATTCTGGACCAAAACTGAATTTCGTCCAACGACCTAGCGACAATTGGATTAGCCATTTTCCCCACCCCTTATACAGACTTCACCCCCATAATATGTTTGTGTATATGTCCTTATTCTTGCATGCTATTCAAACTATTATATTTATCCGATTAAATCTAACTCGGTCCAGCTGAAATTTTCAATAAAAAAGTACGGTAATCCTTTCTGCCCCTGGATTACCGCACACTATATTTGTAGAACAAGTAAGTATTTTAGTTCATTCTTTCCATCTAGATAATCACCGTTCAATCCTATTATCTTTAACGGAAAAGACTCACTAATATAGCCATTTTTGAAGACACATACCTTGAATTATTTTTTAACATAAAAAATTTATAATTGTTGCTCCTTACAGTTTTAAAACCTTGATCAGCACTTTACCGATTCTCCCGTGTTTATTAATATTCTTCATCCTCTTTATATTCGAGAATATCTCCGGGCTGGCATTCTAACGCTTTGCAAATGGCCTCCAATGTGGAAAGCCTGATCGCTTTTGCTTTTCCATTTTTCAATATAGAGAGGTTTGCCATCGTGATTCCGACCCGGTCTGAAAGTTCTGTTACGCTCATTTTCCTCTTCGCCAACATCACATCAATATTGATTATAATTGCCATTGTTTTCACCTCAGACTATTAAGTCGTTTTCTTCCTTGATTTCGATGGCTTCTTGTAAAAGACGCTGCAGGACTGCCGCAAAAACAGCAACCACAAGTGGAGCAAAAATCATGCCCATTCCAATGAGGATCAAGCCAGGCGCATCATCAACCTCCGCTAAAACATAGACGAATGGGAGGGCAACCACGTATAAACCGCTGATAATGATCGCACTATTTTTAATTTTCTTTAAAGCTAATACAGATAAGTCAGAGAAAGCCTGGTTTCTATCGATATACGTTAAAAGGTTAAAGGATTGATACAGAGCGAAGTAAAATGGAACGGCCGAAACATACATAACCATTAAAATGGCGTAAACTGTAAAAGACAGATCTGAACCCCCTTCCGCTGCTTCATTCGCTTCAGACGCAATCTGAGGCAATACAAACAGGCATAAAGCGAGAACTGGAAGGCCAATTAAAATAACTGCTACCTTCAAAAAAATTGTTGACCCTTTTTTCATAACAAGCACCTCATTCATATAGTGTCAATTTGAATTTACCATGTTATTTATCGTTTTACAATAAATTTTTATTAATTCTTATCGTTATTTTATTGAAACATAATAACAAAATAAAGAAAAAAGCGTCAATCCCATTAATGGATCAACGCCTCTAGTGTGCAACAGTCATTATTTTTCAGAACTATCATCATTATTACCTGCCCTGGAAGCATTCCCGTGTTTCACACCTTTACTCTTATACGGTTTGGCATTCTTGGCTTTTTTCGCACTAGCCTGCCAGCGATTCCAGCCTTTCTTACCAGTTCCTCTGCCTGTTCCGCTCTTACCCTTAGCTTTACTCAAAAAATCATCTCCATCTTCTTGGACGTTCATTGATTAGTTTTAACCATTTCTCTCTAGTAAAAACCAAACATAATGAAGTATAAGCATACAACAGTCAGACAGTAATATCTACAAAATAAAAACAGTCCAATTCACTTGAAATCGGACTGCTGCTTGTTGAGTTATAGTATGTTAATGCACCCGAATGATTTCATAGATATCTTCATCATGATGAACCCTTGTATGCTTCGATTCGATTCTTTCAAATTCCTCATTTCCGACCTTTGGTAAATCTCCCATCCACCAGCTTTTGAATTCATAGATAAGGTCAGCTAACATTGCGATTCCTCCCGGAAATGAATAATGTTTATTTACACTCTTATTATACTTGTGAATAGTTTCACATGTAAAGCGCTTTCATTAAATCCGGAATAGCAAAATAATATAGAATTATGAGAAATTTATCCAAGGTTATAGGAACAGATTCAGAATAAACATTCCTGCTTTGAACAAAATACTTATGTTCAAAAGGAGGTGTACACATGCCAAATCAAAATGACAACAAGTTCAGGAAAATTCAATCAGAAAGCTTCAAGCAAGGCAAATCACAAGAGGAATATTCGGCTGAACTAGAAATGAACAAGCTGAAAGCGCAAAAGAGAAAGTAACCAAAGTGCAGAACAAAAAGCGCAAGCGTCGCGATGTGCTAGGCGCTGGAGCAGGATTACAATAACTTATATAGTTACCACAACTAATTAATTTAATAATTTCCTAAGAACGAAAAAATGCCGTGGCATCACCACGGCATTTTGTCATGTTTATTCATCCTTCAATAAAGGAATATCCACTTCGACTCCCAATCGCGTCAAGACCTTACCCAGTGTCTCAAGTCCCGACTTCGGATTGATTTTCGTTTCTAAGTAGTAGACTTCACCCGAGAGCTGTGATTGGTAGGTATGAAGCTGCGTAAATGGCCGCTGATCAGGATGTATCGGCTGAAGTGCAATGGCATAACGCTTGCCATTATCAGTAGAACCAAGAATGATTCCTTTTTCTGCAAGATCATGCAGGGGCAGGCGATTTTCTTCGATCCATTTCAACGCTTCCTTCCAAATAATCGGAACGCTATTTCCTTCAATTACTGACTTTTGGGCTCTGAGCCTCACATTCACATATAATGTTTCCCATTTCTTGTAACCTTTCCGCTCCTCTGGAATGTCGCCATCTGCCTGGTCAGCATTATTCGTTACCTTTGCCTTCAACTGATCGAACAATTTCTCAACAGTCCCTACACCTACATTGTCATACTTCGCTAAAATGACAAGCTCCATTGGAAGCTGGCCAACAGTATAGATTTGATCTTCATTCAACTGCCTTAACAAACTTGGAATTCCTGTGAATTCCTCCGAAGTTAGTGGAACCTTTTTCAATTCTTCTGTCACAACAATATGACTCGCTTTGTAAAAGAAGAACAGCTCCCCCTGACGCTTCATTGTCAGGTGCCGGCGAACTTTCTCTTCTTCGATGAAGGCTCCAAGCTCTTCGAAAAACTGCTCATCATTCTTCTCGTTGTATCGTTTCACATTTTTGTGCAGGCCATCAAGATTGCCAGGAAGCTCACTCATGATCCGCGCTTCCTGCTCAGCACCGAGGCGGATAAGAAAGGTTTCCGATTTATCGAAACGCTGCGGCAACAGAAATGCATCACGCAAGAAATATGGAATCTCAAGAGACCTTCCTTTGTAAGTGATCGTCCGGATCGGTGTGAAGCCGGGTGTTTCCTGGACCTCTGCA
This sequence comes from Bacillus sp. ISL-39, assembly GCF_018613295.1. NCBI lineage: Bacteria > Bacillati > Bacillota > Bacilli > Caryophanales > Bacillaceae > Bacillus > Bacillus sp. ISL-39. The sequence goes on along the minus strand of NZ_JAGGQM010000034.1, from coordinate 46,929 downwards.
GCAGGTGCAGCAACAGCCGCCGCTACTTCTTCCTGTGCCTGAGTTTCAGCTTGTTGCAGAGGAGGATTTTTCAACAGGTCCTCCAATCCCTTCAACCTGATCTCAAGCTCGGTCATGTCGAACGCCTTTTCTGCCTGCGGGGATGGATCCTGATATTCCGGCACGACCACATCCACTGGACCGTACACCTCAACATACCATTTCACAATGCTATACAAAGCTTCCCATGATAAAAGCGCCTCAGAAAAGCGAAACATCCGCGCATCATGTGCCGCCTGGTTTCCCATTCTCCTCACCAAATGCAGTGCGTCGCGAATCTCAGGAATCAAGTAACCCTGGTCATTGAGCAAATCCAGCTGCTCCTTCAAACCAGTCCTAGCATCCACAGCAATTGCCTCTTCTTTCGTCACCTGCTGCAAAATATTTTCAATAAACACCCGTGAATGCGTAAGCATCGTTCTTGGGCTTGAAAAAATACTATTTTCTAACTCTTTGGCCAATAATGCCAATTCCTTTGAAATCGGCTCTAAAAATTGATAAAAATATGTATTTGTACTCATAAATTGGTCCCCCGATTGTAGTCTAACTATGATTTTATCATAATAATAGGATCATCTAAGTGTAAACCGTAAATTGGAAGTCATTCTTAAGGTGTTCTGAAATTTTATAGGCGATAATTCCGTTTTATTGGCGAAAAAAAGATTTTATTGGCGATAATTTCATTTTATTGGCTATAAAAAGATTTTATTGGCGATTTTCATATTTTTATTGGCGAATCGGAAATCCACAGGTTTATTACTAATTTTTCATTTTAATTACAAACCCTCACCCACTCTAAAAAAAAGACATAAAATGTACTCTCCAGGCGAAACTATATAAAACAAGGATTCATTTCCCAGGAGGATAATTATGAGAAAAGTCAAATGCATCAATAATGAAGGCTTAGAGCTGGAATTCAACGTAGGGGACCAATATGAAGTTGATCGAGAGTTTGAAGCGACCTATATCGTCACAAATAAACTTGGCAAAAAGCATACAGTATTCAAAACTCACTTTGAACATGTTGAGGAAGCTGATCCGGCTATCTAGTCCCTCCCCATTTGAACATATTGATCCGCTAGGGTGGCAGCATCCATTAGCGCAGTTAAATTTTCTTCCCCGCAACCCAATCCACTCCCATCATTCCAAGACCAACAAAAAAACCTCTCGACATCTCGAGAGATTTTTTCATTATGCGTATTGGATTCCAGCAGCCTTGACCTTATTGAGATCCCCGGAACTGCAAGGTGTAACGCCGTATGTCATGCCGCAGCTTGGGCAGTTTGTGATGACCGTTTCCATCGTGAACATTTCACCGCATTCGCAAGCAATCTGGTGCGCGATACGTGGCTTTATCTTTTCCTTGCCCTTGCTTTTCACATGGTCAACAATCGCTTTGCCATCTTCTAATCTAGAACATCCACAGCTCATGAGAAAAAACTCCTTTATGACTTAATTAACACTATTAACATAGCATAAAGGTTTCACAAGGGAGTATAGCAAAAGTCACACCTGCCGATCTTCTTTCATAAGAAAATCACCAATCACCTGCAGATATTCTTCCGGCTCTTCCATATATGGCATATGGGCACTTTTTTCAAAAACATGGAACTCTGCTCCTGGTGTCAACTTGGCGTAAAACTCCGTCGATTCCGGAGTCGCTTCATCATAACGGCCGCAAGTATAGAGCGTTGGACTGTCGATTTCATTTAATTGAGAGGTACAATCAAATGTCTTGAGATTTCCCTTCACCGTAAATTCTGAAGGTCCCCACATCGTTTCATACACAACAGGGTTCTTCATGCCCGCTCCTGCCTTAAGCCATTCCAAATCTGGCTCACCGCGGAAAACGAATTGCTCATTAAACTCTTTAATTGCAGCCTTAAACTCTTCAGAATCGGTCTCTCCGCTTTCTTCGCAGCGCAAAATGGTTTCCTGCACCTCAACTGGCAGCTTGGCGATATTATGCTTCTGATCCTCTTCCCACATCGGGGCACTCAAGCATGGACTTGAAAAAATGACACTCTTTACTCCAATTGGCTTTGTCAGAACATAAGCCGCCGCCAATGTCGTACCCCAGGAATGTCCAAGAATATGTACTTCTTTGAGCTCAAGTGCCTCCCGAACTTGCCCTAGCTCCTCAACGAACCGTTCAATCTTCCATAATGAAAGATCATTCGGACGGTCCGACTTTCCGCAGCCAAGCTGATCATACATTACCACAGGGCGATCCTTTCCAAGCGCCTTCAATCCCTTTAACGAATAAGTCGAAGATCCTGGCCCTCCATGTAAAATAATCACAGGTGTCCCTTCTGCTTCCTTATTGTAAACCTCATACCAGACTCTTCCGCCAGTAACCTTAACAAAACCTTCTTCGTACATATGTAATCCTCCTATATACTATTTTCACTATTTCCAAAGCTTGCAACACGTTCTACTTATTTATGAGCATAAATTCTGTATGACCTTGTAAACTAACACAAAAGTACACACATCAAATATTTTTGACAATGTCTTGCTCCAGCAAAGGTTCATACATCATAATCGCGTGATTTTCTGTAACGAACTGATCATCAATCTGTATTTTATCATGGTTATATACTTTACGATGAATTCGATTATGCCTGACATATCCTCCCCAATATTCTAAAGTGATTGCGTGCTCACGTTCATATACTTCATATGTTTGGAGTGGAGGTGAATCTGATCTCCATTCACCAACTAAATGGGTGTCATTTAGATAAACTACTAATTGATAAGTGTTATTCGTTTCATTTTTAATCTGTAAGTCAAGATAATTATAAGCACATGTAGCTCCACTTCCAAAAGGTTGACTTCTTTTGGAATCGGGAAAAACATCATAGCTATGGCGGTATCTTTCAGTGACGGTTAAGGGAGTGTGTAATGTCATCCAATAAATCAAATTCGATAGTTGGCATAGCCCCCCACCTACCCCGGTAGTGACTTTGCCATAATGAAGGATCATTCCATCCACATACCCTTTACTTTTCGTTGTATTGCCAAGTAAACGCCAATAAGAAAAGGTTTCCCCTGGCCGGATGATGATTTTGTTCAGCTTTTGAGTAGCGATTTCGAGATTCTTTACCTTATTATGCTGTAACCACATATCTACATTCTTCAATTCCCGAAGGAGTAAAGTTTGATGGGCAAACACCTGATATTTCAGCGGATGAACTTCTTTTTTCAAAGAGAATTTCTTGTTCCCAAAGATCCAATCAAAATATCTCTTGGAACGGTAATATTTTTTTCCAAGATAAATTCTTATTGGGCTTCTTTTGATTGGCTTTAAAGATTCCATAATGGCCTCCTTACAATTCTCTATACTAAAAATAAACTAACATACTTAATTCAATACCTAATAAATTCGCCTAAACAGCGTCATTTCCTTTTTCGCCGAGCATATAAAAAAGAGTGTCCCAATCGTTACGAGACACTCTTTGCTTAGTCTATTAGTAATACTATGCTTCTTCAGCCACTTGTACTGTTTTCTTTTTCGAAAAAGAAGTAATGAACACTCCGGTAAAAACTAGACATCCTCCAATGATCTGTGGCACGGAAATCACCTCACCAAGAACAAAGAAGGCGAACAGGGTTCCAAACACCGGGATGAGATTCAAGGAAATCGATGCCTTCGACGGTCCAATCATCGCAACCCCTCGATTCCATAATAAAAAAGAACAAATCGACGGAAAGATTCCTATGTAAAATAAAGCAGTCCACTCCTCAAGACCCACCGTACCAACCGGAACAATTGACAGTTCGACCGCCACTGCAGGAATCATCAGCATAAATCCGATCGCTAGGGTAAAACCAAATATTGCCAGAGAAGGGAGTTTTCCTGAGATCTTTTTTATATAAATGGAATACAGTGCCCATGAGATGACCGCCAGCACCATAATTAAATCCCCAACATTAAACTGCAAGGCCAGCATTCTTTCAACCGAACCATGTGTGATGACGACTAGCACCCCAAGCATCGAAATCGCCATTGATATCCAATACTTCAGCTCCATTTTTTCTCCAATCAAGAGTGCGGACAGCAGGAAAATAAACAATGGGCTCGTGCTGTTCAACAAAGTTGCATTGATGGCCGTCGTATAATTGACAGCCCAGTAGATCAGCAGATTGAAGCCAATCACACCCGTGACGGCCAGGAACAAAAGCAGCTTAAAATGCTCCCGGAGTGAAGCTCTTTCATTTTTGAACAGTCTGATGATCACTGGAGACATAATCAGTACCCCAATCCCCAGACGAGTGAACGAAATCGTCACCGGCGGAAGGGAACCAGCGAGGAACTTTCCCGCCACGGCATTGCCGCCCCAAAATAAAGCAGCTATAACCAGCAGCAAATACGGTGCCTTTCCAAGTTTCTGGAGCATCTCTTCTTCCCCCTTCTTCCCCAGTTTATTACTTATTATCATACAGATTTCTTAAATGTTCTTAGGCAGCTTTAGGATTTTTGCAAAAAATCCCTTTAAGAGAAGAAGAATCCTACCTATAGCCTTTGATTCCATTTTCAAAAGCCTGTCGATCGTCATTTTCAATCCCATGCAGCGCCTCCTGCATCGCGAAAGTACTTTTATAAAAATGAACACGGTTAGCTATTTCCTTGCCGTTTGGATATCGATCAATACACATATTTAAAAAATCTTCGCCATAGCTCGCAAGTATTCCTACAAAGTCATATGCCGAATCCCCTACACCAGAGCCGCCAAAATCGATGATCCCGGAAATTTCACTTGTTTCTTGGTTCCATAAGATGTTGGATGCACCGAAATCCCCATGTATCAATGCAAGATTTATATTTGAAAGTGACTCCGCTTTTAGTAAATTCTCGAAGGATTCTGTTACTGCCTCTTGGGATTCTTTTCTCATAAAAGGAAATAATTTATGTTTAATTTTTTTATAAAGATCACTCATTTCCTCACGTGGATGACGTAAATCCAAATGTAATTCACAAATTGCTGTTTCTCCAGAGGCAGAATGTAGTTCTGCAAGTAAAGAAGCCAGTTGTGATGCCAGCCCTCTAACCTGCTCATCATTCTTGATTTCGAGCAGACTGTCTTTCCACAAAGGATTGCCTTCAATCAAGTGATAACCACTAAAAACCTTTCCAGGTTCTAACTCGTCAAAAACTCATAAACTGGAACTGGGATTGGCAGAGATACTTTATTTTCTATGTATCTCAAAATCTCGGTTTCTCTTCTTAATTGCACGATCTCTTGTTCATATTTTGGAAATCGGAAGACCAGAGAATCATTAACAACAATCACGTCATTATTCTGGCCGATTTCATTAACATAAAAATCCTTAATGATCAGATTAGGGTAGACACGCTGTATACTTTCGATGAATTTATTCATTAATAAAGCTCCCTAAAAAGTGATTATATATAAACAAAATTAACCGTTTTGTGTGAATAACTTTATGGTCATCTGTAGGTTTGTTTTTTAAGAATCGGTTTGATGTTCAGTATTCCCTGATCAACGGATGTCTCTATATAACCCACCATCTGATTAAAAGTAAAGACATTAAGCTCTTCATCTATGACTTCTTTATCGTACTCCATGTCTCCTAATACATAAGGAACAAATTTTTCAACATCTTTGGAAGTGACTTCTTCCAAGTCGATGATTGAAGGAAAATGAATAAAGGACTTCCTCAATTCACCTGTTAAGCCATAGTGTTCTAATAACTTTCCATTTAGTAATCGGAAATCATTATGATATAACTTATATAGTCCTTCATCGGCATCCATTCTGTCCTTTAACCAAGAAAGATAAAATCCTCTTAACCAAATATCATCAGCAATTAAATGAGCAAAGTACCCCAGTATATAAGGATGATCTATTTGCGAACCATATTTATGTATAAACCCTTTATAATCAACACTTCTTGAATAATCGTGCACATCCCCTATAAAGAAATGTGATAGATTTTTTTCATGGTGTGAAAAAACAGCATCAGGAGCAATGCTTCCAAGCAAAAATGAGGTCTTGTCCTCAATTGATAATGCCTGTGCAATTTTTTCCCCAATAATCGAATGCATTATTCTTGATCCCAATAATACTCTCCCCTTTTATTCCTTATCATCTATTTTATTTCAATGAAAACATAGAGGATTCCTTTGTTTTCCGAATTTTTTTAAAAAAGCTGCAACACAACCTTTTCCTGACCAGTCGTATATTTCAATAACACGGTCGCTAAAGACATTATTTCAAAGAGGCTTTAATTATGAGAAATTGAGGGCTGTTCATAAGCGTTTCATATTTTTCTGGTGCTTTTGCCTTGAAGTTCATTGTAGGCTTTGGTTCAATGACTTTTTCAATTGAGAAATAGTTCAGAGTTTCGTTCAAAATTATATGCAGAGGTCTTCGATAAAAGGGAACCTCAAATGATTTCCCTTCTTTGATCCAGTTATCAATAATCATTTCAGTAGAGAAATAGTGAGCATTCTGGAGTAATTTCACATCTGTAAATGGATGGTGAATGGAAAACAAAAATACTCCATTCGGCTTTAGGACCCTTTGAAATTCACTAAAAGTAAGACTCCAATCCTTTATATAATGAAGAGTTAAAGAACTAATAATAAAATCAAAAGAGTTATCTTTAAAGGGCAAGTTTGCTTCCAGATCCAAACAGAGAACAGTGGCTTTATCTCCAACACGCCTTATAGTTGAACGAACCATCTCAGGGCTAATATCAGCTGCAACCACATTGGCTCCTCTGCTGGCTAATTCCTGAGTATACCAGCCCGCAGCACAACCAGCATCAAGAATATCCATATTAGTTAAACTTTGTGGTAACTGTCTCAACATTGAGGGTCTTTCATATTCGGTATTATATAAGCTTTCTATGTCCACTGTATTTGTATAAACACTGGCTAGGCTATCGAAGGTGTCTCTTATTTTATCCTTCATACTTCACCTCTTTTTAAAAATTAATTTCTCTTTCTCATTAAATAGACTAAAAAGCCACTTAAAACAAATAAAACCGCCCCACCTAAAACCTTTACAAACGAGACACCAATTTGAACAGTATCACCACTTGCCTGTTTTATCTCGTTGACTGTCCACCAGCTATTAATTGAAGATTCATATATTGCAAAGTACAGCCATATCAAAAAACAGATAATAACAAATAAAATGACACCGGTTTTTCTAATCATTACTTGCCCCTTTGTCTTCAAAAATCACAGTTCTTGTGCTCAACTTCCGCTTTCGCTTAATAAAAAGCCGGCTTTAAGCAGCCGGTTAGAGAGTCGATTGTTACGTCAAAAATTTAGCTATAATGATAAAGAGTATAGATAGTGAAAAGAAGCCGATCATGAAATATCCAAAATATCTTAATGGTTTCGGTAAACCTTTTATATCTACATTGGTTGGGTACCCTTCGATGTTACTCATATGCTCCATTGCGTCATTAATGGGTTTTTTATCTGACATGTTAGCCCTCCTTGATATAGATACATCCTCATATTTAATATTCAATTCTTTCCGGGCAATTCCTTCCTAAGCTAACGAGCTGACTCATCATCTCCTGAAGGGTTGTTATAATAGTAATTTTTTATGTTATTACCAGAATTATTGCCAAAACCATTCTTTGCTGGAGAGATCAAAAATCCTAAGACCATACCCATAGAAAATGCCAATGCTGTATACGTAAAAACTCCACTTTTTCTCATCCTTAACTCCTCCTTTTTAATGGTACACGCCATAACAATTCTTAGTATAAAAAAATCGAACAAGTTATTATATAGATTTAAAGTAAATAATCTCTGGATCGTCTTCATCTAAATTTTCAATAAAACCACTCTGTATGAATCCATTTGCCTTAAAAACTTCTTGCATTTCGTGATTCGATTTATTCGTTGAAGAAAAAATTTTCAACGTTGGGGAAATGCTTGTGAAATATTCAATAAGCGATGTAGCATATCCTTTTCGTCTTTCAGTTGGTTTAACAATGATCAGGGATATAAAGCTACAATCAAAGAAACGAGTATCAAATATTAAAAAGCCAACAATATGATTCATATCTTTGACAACTATACATCTCTCGTCTTCTATCGAATTCCTTATGTATGCACGCCTTCTATTGTTGCCGATTACTCCCTCATCAATTTTCACAATACTGTCTAGATCAAGGAGTTGAGCTATCTCTAAAGATTTCAAAATGCAATCTCCCTTAACTTTTAAGATTAAGTCATATCCGTCATATACTTGTCTCTCCGTTATTTGAAAAAGCAAAAACAAGGCTAAATGTAGTAAGAAATCTTTTATCCAGGCTTTATGATTCGCTAACATCTGTTATTAGAATGGTTGATTTCTTCTTATCATTTTTATAATACTGTCTATTACAATCTTAGGATTTTCGAGATGGACTGAGTGCCCCGTGTCTGCTTCAATTTCTTCTGTATTGCTGGTTAACTCGGTTAACAGCAGCTGATTTTTCTTCCAGCTTTCAGGTTGGTTTTTTGCGCTGATCACAATAACTGGTAAATCCTGCCGCAATGGTTTGGCAGCTAATAGTTGTGAAGCGGATGTAATGGAATCCACATATTCTTGGTATGCTGATTTATATGCGCCTAGCGTATATCCGATATAGTTAAGTGATTCATCATATTCCTTTGCAAGGAACTTCCTGCCTATCTTCTGTTTTAACACTCTTGGTATACCGACTAATGAGGTCACATATCCAAATGTCACTAGCCTCTTAAATTTCTTTATACGTTTAATATTCTCCTGAGAAAGCATATACTGATTCTCGTGTGCAGCATCCTCTAAAACAAGGCCTACAACCTCATCTGGGTACATACTTGCAAAGAGTCTCATAGAAAGAGCACCAAATGAATGGCCGACAAGTATATAAGGTGGTTTTATTTTGAGGTGACGAAGGATTTCCCTTATTTCCTCGACACTATCTAAAGAGGTCATAGTTTTCCTCTTCGTCTTGCTCCATCCGTAACTCCCTCGATCGTATGAAATGACACGAGCAACCTTAGAAATTTCTGGTTGTATATAACACCAATCAATTGAGGTTGAACTGAACCCTGCTTCAAGTATGACAGTGACAGGTCCATCCCCGCTTACAATTGCATGAACCTCTGACAATTTTGTTTTAATGATCTGTCCAGGCGGGCTAACTTTGTTTTTTCTATTCATAGATAAGTTCCAAAGTGTAAGGGGCAAACCAATAATGCCTAATGTATTTCTAGCTATCGTAGGTAAACTCATTATTCCCTCCATTAAATACCAAATCTTTCTCTGTAGATTATAATTCGATAATAATTAAAATGATTCCTTCCTTTTTCCATCTGGGTAAAAAAAATGCCGCCTGATTTTGGCGACAGCTTAGTACAATAACTTTTACAGCCGGTATTTAAAATCTTTAACTTCATGACTTTGAGATTTTGGATTCAACTAAAATAAAAATAAGTAATATTGAAACGCCTAGCGTTATTAGATTTATAATTGTACTTTTAAAAATAAATGAAATTAAATGTATTACTATTCCGAAAATAATCATTAAACGGCTGCTATATTTATTTGCTTTATCCCAATTTTTCTCCCTTCTCATTGAACTCGCAGTTCTAGATCCATAAAGGCTATTAATCTTTTTCGGCGGAAACAAAGATAGTATGATCCCAGCTATCGACTGTCTAGATAAAAAAGTGTTTCAACGGTGGCTATTGGAACATGAAATCGATTGTCTAGATGGAAAAAGTGTTCCAATGAAGGCTATTGGAACATGAAATCGATTGTCTAGATGTAAAAAGTGTTCCAACCGTGGCTATTGGAACATGAAATCAATTGTCCAGAAGAAAATGGTGTTCCAACGGTGGCTATTGGAACATGAAATCGATTGTCTAGATGTAAAAAGTGTTCCAACGGTGGCTATTGGAACATGAAATTATGATAATAGCTCCAAATAATAACCCTTCAATTATGAGCACTCCCCCCCATTTAATTAGCATTATAAAATTCTAAGTTGTTCCATAGAATTCAAGGAGTTTTCAGCAAAGAAAATCCTTTGCCATATAATAGGCGTTTGCTGTAAAGAGCTGGGTTTTAATTGAATTTTCTTTTAACGCCTTTCCAAACTCAAGGAAATCAATCAAGTGGACTTTAATATTTTCATTGTCATCTAAATCTTGATCCGATTCTTTATAAGCATCAGTAATAAGATAAGTTATGACTTTATTAGTTTGAGTGGCTGGATTGACCATGTATTCACCTAATTTTATTGGCATGATGCTTGATGTGAATCCCGTTTCTTCTCTTAATTCTCTTAGTATTCCTTCCTCGTATGTTTCGTTTTCTTCCATTTTGCCAGCAGGAATTTCTAAATAGAATTCACCGCCAGCATGGCGATATTGTTCAACAAGTACAACCTTATTTTCCTTGGTGATGACGATGGCGTTAACCCAATCAGAGTATTCATTTACATAGTATTCATTTTGAACAGATCCATTTGGAAGTTGACATTCATCCATTCTCAAATTTCCAAAAGGCGATTTATAAAGATACTCTGACTTTAATATTTTCCATTTCATAATGTTCTCCATTCAGTTTTATATCATTTGGCTTACCAGTTTACTTACTAGCAGCAATAGTAAATTCCCATGGGATATTTTCGCCATTCCACCCTCGATGTTCTTCGAATTTTTTCAGTTTAAACCCTGCTGCAATGGAAGCATTAATGATTTCACTGATCGTGTAGTATCTGACACGAACTTCAGGGAAGTTTCCTTGCTCTTGCTCACCAAAAAAATGTTTAAAGGCTACATCTCCGCTATGTATCTCTTCATCAAAATAGTTATCTTCAACTCGGTACTGACCGTCTGTTTTCTTCGTAATACATTTTCTAAAAGGATGGAAATCGCTTAAAACCAACAAACCATCAGCTTTTAGCATTGAAAAAAGCAAGGACAATAAGCGGTTAAGATCGTGGAAGTAATGTAAGATGCCGCCTTCGAGATAAAGCATGTCAAAGTGGCCGCCATATTTGTTTTGATCGATATCATATAGATCTGTGACAATATACTCGATAGATGTCTTTGAGTGATTCGCCAACTCTAAAGCATACTGTTTATTCTCCTCTGATATATCAAATACGATAACTTCCGCACCCAATAAAGCTAAAGGCACTGCTTTTCTGCCATTTGAACCACAAAGATTGGCAATCTTTTTTCCAGCAATGTTATCAAAATACGACTTGTGTTTCTTTAGGTGTTCTAGCGGATTTTCAATAAGCCGCTCAGCCAAATCCTCTGGTTTTCCATAACGCCTATTCCAAAATTCATACGCCCGATGTTCCCAGGCTTTCTTGTTTTGATCACTTGCACTACTGATGCTCATCTTTCATCACCTTAAAATATTCTTTTTTATTTTGATAGAATCCTAACTTCCTTTAGCAGATTTTAATCGGAAGAGCGGTTGTTAACCCATTCTTGTATTTTGTGAAAAAGTTTAGGTTGGGAATCAGCAGTTATTTTCTTTGGCTTGAAACCACCGAGTTCTACCACTTCTATGTGTACCTCTCCCTCTATCTGTATTACGCAATAATCTTCAAAAGGTGTGGCTAAGATTCTTACATTTTGACCAGGGTACAGTTCTTGAATAGCATCAAGGTCTTGTGGTGACAGTTCCCAATCTTTTTGGACTTTTGGCTGTTCAACCTCGTCTTTGTCGTTTGCCATAGCATGAGCACTGGAGCCGTTCTGAGAAAGTTGTAGGTGAATTTTTTGCAGCAAGGCAATGACTTCAGAGAAACCTATGAAAAGCATACCTGTGACAAAGCCGGAAAACAAGGCGGTTAAACTCATCCCTCCATTAGATTCTCCGGGACCCTCAATCGTTGCAAGGATAAAGCCGCCTATCATAACTGCGAACCCTATGATGCGGAGCACTTTGGCAACTGAATTTTGTATTTCCACTTTTTCTCCCCCGTTTCTAGCACTGAAATCCCTATACATTATAGTGATGTTTTTCCAAATCATATAATTTATCAATAATTTAAGTTATTTCCCTTTTATTCTTTTAACTAATATGTTCAAAAAAGTGAGTCCAGTTGCCAATATCCCCAGGGTGTAAAAATTAATGAAAATCGTGTTCGTAAACTGATTTAACCAGGGATAACGATATATTTTTGAAGAAGGTTCCTTTGGGGTACCACCTAAATCGTTTATTAGATTAGCAGCAAATTTATATTCTAAAATACAAAACATGATAAAAAGAGCAATTGCTCCGAAACCAATCATCATCGTAGGGCTATATTTTAATTTCAGATTGCCTAAACCTTTCCACAAACTTATTGCAAAAAAGATAAAGATGATAAGTGCTGGCCCGACAAATAAAAGCCCTAAATTGCCATTCCCAGATATCACATGAGGTTTAAATGTAAATAAATCCACCAGGTAAATAAACACAACACTTAGTACGAACCACCATACTATTGATTTAAACCTTGATTTCATACGAATCTCCTTAGCTTCCCTTGTAATGGTCTCTATACCCCATCACTTTACTGTAAAAAATCGTTTAATCTCACTAAATTTTCTTCCAGGAACAGAGCGTTTTTCTCGATTCCTCGACGCTTGCACCAACCGATGCTATTAAAGGCATCTGTGAATTGATAAAAAGGCAGGATAATGTCTAAGTCAATCAATGGCCTGATGCTGTTATATCCTTCTTTATACGAATGATAGAAGGCAGGATTAAAACTTAAAAAATCACGATACAGCTTTGTGAAATCACCTTCTGTAGAACCAAATCGGACACTCTCAAAATCAATCACTCCTGACACTTTATTACCGTCAACGATGATATTGGCAGGTCGGAAATCCATATGCACAAAGCTTGGTCCATCCGGAGATGGCAGCAGATGCTTCATATTCTCAAATTTTTCAATCGCTTGTCGGTATAATTGTGGATCCAAGACACCTTTTACATCCTCAGCAAAACTGTAAAATTGCTTTTCAACAAAATCAGACCAGTTCATAAATTCATTTTTTATCCCAGTTAACACCTTATCAGCAGGCGGTTGAATGGTATGCATCTCAGCTTGAAGGACTCCCACTTGAAACGCTACTGTTGGCGGTGACTCCAATGTCAAAGAGCTTCCTTTCAGTTCAGATAATAAAAAAGCACCAGGGAACTCTTCATCACCTGACCAATAATCCAAAAGCTCAGGAATGGCCACTTTTCCTTTTAATATTTCATACGCTTCTAGCTCCCGCATAAATTTCAGTTTTGTATAAGGAATTTTAACGAAAACATTTTCACCTTTTGACAAAGTACTTCTATAGACTGTTGAACTATGAGAATCTTCAACCTCATTCATCGATTGTTTCCGAATTCCAAATTGCTGAATGACTCGATCTAACATTAAGCATCCCTCCTGATTTATTACCTTTTTAAAATCCACCGATTATCGAAGAAAAAGCCACCTTGATGGCAGCTGAAAATTTGAAGATTATTGATTAACGGCACTAGGAGATTTATGAGAAATATCTCCTTCCAAAACGATCTTATATTCACCTTCGTTCATTTCAACAATTGATAGGCTCGTATCATGAATAAAAGGCGGATCCCATAATTCTTCAATAGGTGAATCTTTAAAAATAGTAAATAAAGTTTTGATCATGACAGAATGAGTAACGATCAGAATGTTACCTGTTAAGTGGTCGTTTTTAATTCTTTCTAAGATCTTTAACGCTCTTTCTCTAACATCACTGTAGGTTTCACCGCCAACTGGAACAAAAAGTTCTGGCGCATTCCAAAAATGTTCGATCTCTGCAGGGTTTGTTTCTTTAATTGAATCCATCGTTTGACCTTCCCAAATTCCCAGGTTCATTTCCCTAAGGTTATCATCGAAAATAACAGGTATGTTTCGATCGCCTTTTACCAGTTCAGTAGTAGTTTTTGTTCTCCCGCTAGGACTCGAGTATACCGCTTCAAATTCAATAACCTTTAAGCTTTCTCCTAAAGACTCTGCATTTTTCTTGCCATTGTCCGTCAGGCTTGAATCCAGCCATCCCTGCATTCTTTTTTCCGTATTCCAGATTGTTTCTCCGTGCCTCGTAATGTATAGTTTTATCATAAAAAGACTCCTAGTATATTCTCTCTTCTTTAATTCTTTTATTTTTCCAAAAAATCCTTCTTTTAAGATGGATAACTATAAATGATCAAAAAAATGACGTGTAAACTGAACAGTTTTGCCACGCCTTCTGATATATTGATTTTCTCTTTTCACCTAAAGTATTTTTATGCTTTTTGTATCCCAATAGTGTCATGTCCATCGATTTCCGGAACTTATCAATGAAATAGCTTGTGCTGTTAAAACTACTTGGCAGGCAACATCTGTGACGGTGGAATTTGGTTCCCACCTCAATATTCTTGTATTTTTAATTCGATTTAAGTATTAATTCAGAGCTTTTCTGCTTATCATATAAACTATCATATACTATCCTTATAATTAAAGGTGGAGAACCAACTATGAATAGACGAAAGGGAATATTTCTAGTCATAACCGGAGCGGTGTTTTGGGGGATTGGTGGTACAGTTGCTAAAAAGCTTTTTCAAGATTTTCAGATCGATGTAAACTGGCTGGTAACGGCCCGGCTGCTTATAGCTGGTTTTTTACTTTTAACAGTTCAATTTTTCAGAGGTGATCGTTCCCAAATACTTGGTGTTTGGAAAAATCGAAGCACAGCTGTCCCTTTGATGATCTTCGGCTTACTCGGTATGCTGGCGGTTCAATACACATATATGGCCTCAATAAAACATGGAAACGCTGCTGTAGCAACGCTCTTGCAGTATCTAGCACCGATAATGATCATCGTATACTTAATTTTACGTAAACAAACAGTCCTCACACGCAGAGATATGTTGACTGTTTCCCTGGCTTTAATAGGTAGTTTCTTCTTATTAACTAACGGCTCAATTTCTCAATTATCTGTGCCGCCACCTGCCATTGTTTGGGGTGTGTTATCTGGCGGAGCTTTAGCGTTTTATACTCTATATGCCATTCCATTACTAAAGCAGTTTGATTCACTTGTCATTGTGGGTTGGGCGATGATCATTGGTGGGTTTGCATTAAGCTTGATCCATCCACCGTGGCAAATGAACTTTGAGACATTGAATTTAGAAGCTTATTTATATTTAGTCTTTGTCATTATCTTCGGTACGATGATTGCATTTTGGTTCTATATTGAAAGCCTGCAAAGTCTTCAGGCAAAGGAATCAAGTCTCTTAGGCAGCATTGAGCCACTAGCCGCTGTACTAACCACGGTCTTTTGGCTAAAAGAACCCTTTGGTTTTTTCCAATGGGTTGGTACAGCTTGCATCATCGGAATGATTCTTTTGTTGGCTTTGAAAAAAGAGTCTAGTCCCGAAGCCAGCCAGCACCCTATAAAGGAAGAACCGCTCAGAGTCAGCTAAAGGCATTGCAAATATTGCAATGATTTTACCCTATAATCATGAATATATTCCTTAAGGAATTTTTAAAAATGTGTTGTATAAAAAATAAACGGAAGAATTCCGCTTAAATTAGAAACAAGCCTTGTTTCCTTCAAAATAAGGGGAATTTTTCCGCTTATTGACTCAAAATAGTTGGATTTTTTCAGTTTTATATCAGTTAAACGGAAATTCTCCGCTTATTTCTTCTTCATAAACGTCATTTTTTACAATAGCCGGAAATTCTCCGCTTATGCATTCTTATACCCACTCGAATATCTGATCATCCGTTCGCCTCTCAAACTGAACGGTTTATAGACTAATCCTGAACCGGTCTTTCAAAGATGATCTCATAAGAAGTAGGTTTTCCGTGGCCATTGTACTGTAAAGGCAACACCTGTACCAATCTCCAGCCCTCAGCCGCATACTCACTAATAGTTTCCTGATGTGTTGGCGAAGAGAAAAATCCTCCGAGTGAAGTTTCTACAAATTGATATTCGTACATTTTGACACCTCCAAGTCTAGTATGTTTAATTACGATCCATTGCTAAAAACGTTTCAAGCTTCTTACGCTAAATACCCACTTTGCTGTAAAATTCATTTTTAAGAATGCTCATTCTTAACCGATCGACAAATTCACCGTTTCTTAATCGGTCTTCTCTCAGGATTCCTTCTTCTATGTAACCCATTTTCTTATAAGACTTAATGGCTTTTTCATTATCTATCTCCACTCTAAGCCATATCTTATTTAACTCCAATTCTTTAAATCCCCATAATAGCATTTCGTTCATTGCTGATAAGCCATACCCTTTACCCCAGTAACTTTTATCGCCTATCGCAATACCTAACTCTGCATGCTTGTTTAACCTATCAATGTTCTTTAAATCAATCCAGCCGATGTGTTTACCCTGTTGGGTCATGATAGCTTTTTGTTCATATCCATTTGTCTTAGTCATACACATTTTTATCCATGTTTCTGTCTCTTCCATGCTGAAGGGAGGATATTTCTCTGGCATATTTAAATGTTTGGTTACTTCTTTGTCCAGACACCAGATATACCGATCCTCAGCATCCTGTAAAGTTAGCTCCCTTAAAACTACCTTTGGGAATAACGTTGTTTCCATTCCACTTCCCCCAATACAATTAACCATGAAATAAACTCTATGACTCTATTATAAATGTATTCTGGAACTTTATTGCTAAAAATACCAATTATTCCATTAACTTTTTCTTCCTAAAAAATCCGCGAAAAAAGAGAGTGCCTTTTACGACACTCTCTCAAAAGGATATTAATACCTGTTGTCTGCTCCTGCAGGGACGACCCCATTATAATCTGTAAAGTATCCAGCGAGAGGATAATACGGGATGTTATACCAGTCATCTGGGTTCACTTTCTCAACTTCACCGGTTACATATCCATGGACCAATGACTTCAATGCCAGGTAATTCTGCTTTGTCAGGTAGCCATTTGACTTTTGGCCAAGGCTGCCATCAGAAGAATTCCCTTTTGTTTCGAAAAATACTGCAGGATGGCTATGGCCTTCAGGATTCAAGTTATTGTAGTTTAGCCCCATCATCATCGCCGAAACAACACCGCCCCTGATATCGATATCATAGCCGATTCCTGCTTCTCGATTCACAGCAACCTGGTAACGGTCAATATGGGTGTATCCGTAATCTTTCAACTCATCATAAACATACGCCATCATTTGCTTGGTGATTTCGTTATAGCCGGTACCAGGCAATGTTGGCCCGTCTGGAGCAAGTGAGATTCCAAGGGAGAATGACGTGGATTCGTTCGTGCCATAAACTTGTTTAAACCCCTGATGGTGAAGGTCTATCGCAAAATCAGGGTTCACGTCTGCCCAGTAGGCATAAACCACTCTGGATTCCACTGCTTCAAAACCAGCTGCCGTCCAATCACGATTAAGATCAATCAATTTACCGCTATTCGCAAGTTTGGTTTGACGCAGGTTCATTTCTGCTCCATCCGGATTGTACATGGGGATGAAATAAAGTGTAGACTCTTCCAGAACCCTCTCAACATCCTTCTCTCCGCTCTGTGCGTAAGTCTTTAAAAGCTGGAGTGCTGCTTCGGTAACCAGTTTCTCATTACCGTGGATTTGGGCTTGGATCCAAATTTTCTGAGTGCCTGTCCCAACTTTTGCGACATAAATGCTTCGACCCTGTTCTGACTTCCCATACTGGTCGAGTGTAAAGACATCAACCTTTCCTTTGCTTGTTCTCTCGAGGTCTTCAAGGATTTTGACAACTTCCTGGTAAGACAGGGTGCTGTTAATGTTCGTATTGCCGTTCGTGGATGGTCCCCCAGGCTGAAGTGCTGCATATGATGCAGAGCTGAATGCAACCATAAGGATCATAATAGCCGATGTAATTTTTACTAACCTCTTAAACGATTTCATTTATGTACCCCTTCCGAAAAGTCGTCGCCCCCTTCATATCTCCCCTCCTTTTTATACCTTTCGGGACGCTAAATAAATGATAGTTTAAGTTAGTACTATATTAATAGTGTAAAAAGAATGAATATTTAGACAACAAAAGACAAACTTCTATTTGGACTTTAGACCTACTAATCACTTAAAGATCAGGGTTAACCGGGTGGCATGACATTCTTCGCTTACATACATAACAGTATTAATTTTTGCAGGACGCACAGAGGACCCAAAAGAACATCGTGCGGATAAACCGCTCGGGTAGGAATTTATCGTCACATTAAATTGAATATTGGGCGGATCATACGCCTGGGATGGAATTTATCGTCACATTAAATTGAATATTGTGCGGATAAAAAGCCTGAGAAGGAATTTATCGTCACATTAAATTGAATATTGGGCGGATAAAAAGTCTGGGATGGAATTTATCGTCACATTAAATTGAATATTGTTCGGATCATACGCCTGAGATGGAAATTATCGTCACATTAAATAGAATATTGTGCGGATAAAAAGCCTGAGATGGAATTTATCGTCACATTAAATTGAATATTGTGCGGATAAAAAGCCTGAGAAGGAATTTATCGTCACATTAAATTGAATATTGTGCGGATAAAAAGCCTGAGAAGGAATTTATCGTCACATTAAATAGAATATTGTGCGGATAAAAAGCCTGAGATAGAAATTATCGTCACATTAAATTGAATATTGTTCGGATAAAAAGCCTGAGAAGGAATTTATCGTCACATTAAATTGAATATTGTGCGGATCATACGCCTGAGATGGAAATTATCGTCACATTAAATTGAATATTGTTCGGATAAAACGTCTGAGATAGAAATTATCGTCACATTAAAAACATAATGTGAGAAAAAAGCCGATCATATGCAGGTTTTTATCCACCACTGGCATATAGTCGGCTTTTTTTAAGTATAGGTTATTTACATAAGTTAAGAAAGCTGATCATCTATTGGTTTTAATCAAGTCACATTACAGTGTCTTAGTCATGATGAAGTCTATTTGTTCATCATCCCCCATGTAAAAAGAGTGCTTTCCAGTTTGGATAAACCCCAACTTTTTGTAAAAAGCGATGGCATTTTCATTCTTTTCCCATACACCGAGCCAGATTCTCTTTTTACCGCTGTCCATAGCAATTTCCATAGCCATATTAAAAAGATACTGGCCAATCCCAAGCTTCTGAAATTTATTTTTCACGTAAATTCTTTCAATTTCAATAGAGTCATTACCCATTTCTTCAGTTTGAGCATCATTGGTATTAACCTTCAAATATCCAGCCAATTCATCATGGTAATATACGAAAAAGAATTGTGATGAAGGATTGGATAGCTCGCCTTCCAGTTGTTCTAAGTTAAACGCGTTCTTCAAATAGGCACTCATATTCTCAGGAGAATTATGTGCCTTAAAGGTTTCGTTAAATGTTTCGATACTTATGTCTTGAAGCGTTTCTAAATCTGCAAGAGTACAGTTTTGTAGTGTTATTGTCATTTTTTTGCCCCTCTATACAATGCTATAACCCAATTAATAAAAAATATTTTCCGGAATTTTACCAACCAGAAGAATATCTCTCCATATGCTGTCTATATAACCTCCAGCCTTCCTGTTCTTTTTTAAATATTTCAATTGCCAATGCACTTGCTACTTTCTCACCAGATAAATAGAAATCGATTATTGTTGAATAAATAATTTCATTTTCCGACCGACAATTTCGAGTTAAATCTGTATATTGCCATTGAGGATTTTGCCCTTTATATGACTCAAAGGTTTCAATATTTGATCTTTTATAAGAGTCCCCATTATAAACCTCGTAATCCCGGTCATTGTAATATCCAAAATACCCAATAAACTCACTTGAAATCCATTTGTTCACTTCATTCACATCACTGGTGTTTAAAACAGAACGATACTCCTCAACTGCTTTGATCGCTTCGTTTAGCATGAATTCACCTCCATATAAAGAAACCTCTTGTATATTTATTCCATTTGAAACCTACGGATTCCTTTTTACCAGACAATCGAAAATTTAGAACACACAATTAAATTGAGGCTCAAAGCTTAATCATTCTTTTGCCCTAACTTGTAGAGGTGCCTTTTTTACTAAACTTTTCAGTACAGCTAGTAATAAAGATTTAAAATTGAGAAAATTCAGCTAATTATTTGCTATCAATCTCTCTTTTCCCCTAACATGAGGATGATTCCAAAATTAAACAGGAGGGATTCACATGAAAAGTTTCTTACGTACTGGGCTATTTGCTCTGCTAAGTGTTCTGTTGCTCGCCGGTACCATGCCTGCAGCGGGACTGGCTAAAAAACCGCAATTCAGCTACGACCAGTACAGCCAGGTTGATGTTGGCAAAGATGGTATGGTTGCAACAGCCCATCCTCTTGCATCTTAGATTGGTGCCGAAGTTCTTCGCAAGGGAGGAAATGCGGTTGATGCTGCTGTTGCCATCCAGTTTGCACTGACAGTAGTAGAGCCCATGATGTCCGGAATCGGCGGCGGCGGTTTCATGATGGTTTATGACGGAAAAACAAAGGAAACCAAGATTGTGAACAGTCGCGAGCGTGCTCCTGAAGGCGCGACACCAGATATGTTCCTGGATCAGAACGGAAATCCAATTCCTTTCTCCACTCGATCAACTGGCGGTACAGCAGTGGGAGTGCCGGGTACGCTGAAGGGGCTCGAAACAGCGCTTGAAATGTGGGGAACTCGCCCGCTGCAACAGCTGATTGGACCGGCCGTTAAGCTCGCTGACAAGGGATTCCCGATTGATTCGGTCCTGGCAGATGCGATTGCGGATAATCAGGACAAGTTATCAAGATCTGCAGCAAGTGAGGTCTTCCTGCCTGGCGGAGAGCCACTTCAAGAGGGAGATGTTCTTGTTCAGGACGATTTGGCTAAAACCTTTAAGCTGATTCGCTCGCAAGGTTCGGATGCATTTTATAAAGGAGATATCGCCGATGCGGTTGCAGACGTTGTCCAGGAATTTGGAGGTTCAATGACTTCAGAGGACCTGGAAAAATATGATGTAACAGTGGATGAGCCAGTGTGGGGAGACTATCAAGGCTACGAAATTGCCAGCATGCCACCACCAAGCTCAGGCGGTGTCTTCCTGCTGCAAATGCTGAAAATCCTTGATGATTTCAATCTGTCACAATATGATGTTAGATCT
Organism: Bacillus sp. ISL-39; assembly: GCF_018613295.1. NCBI lineage: Bacteria > Bacillati > Bacillota > Bacilli > Caryophanales > Bacillaceae > Bacillus > Bacillus sp. ISL-39. Next base: position 25,770 of record NZ_JAGGQM010000034.1, on the reverse strand, counting down.
GCAGAAAAATATCATCTTCTGGCCGAAGCCATGCACCTTGCCTACGCGGACCGAGCAGCATACGCTGGTGACCCTGAATTTGTCAATGTGCCTGTGAGTGGACTTCTACACCCGGATTATATCAAGGAGCGCCAGGAACTGATCAGTCTGGATTCAGTCAATCAAAATCCAACAGCCGGCGACCCTTGGAAGTACGAAGATTCCGAAGCCAACTATGCAAAAGCAAGCCAGCCAAATGATCGGAAATATGGAGAAACAACACATTTTTCGGTTACAGACAGATGGGGAAATGTCGTCTCCTACACAACAACCATTGAACAGGTTTTTGGAACAGGCATCATGGTGCCTGGTTATGGATTCATGCTGAACAATGAATTGACCGACTTCGACGCAGTCCCAGGCGGCGCGAATGAAGTCCAGCCAAACAAACGCCCACTGAGCAGCATGACACCGACTATCGTTTTTGATAACGAAGGTGAACCAGTCTTAACCGTAGGCTCCCCTGGAGGCCCGACCATCATAACATCAGTACTGCAAACCATTATCCATGCAATTGAGTACGATATGGAACTCAAAGATGCAGTCGAAGAGCCAAGAATCTATACCAACAATCTTAATTCCTATCGGTATGAAAAAGGCATTAGCGCTGATACGATTAGCCAACTGAACACGATGGGCCATAAATTTGGTCCTAGTCCAACAACGATTGGGAATGTACAAAGCATTCTCATCGATCGTGAAAATGGTATTTTTAAAGGAGTTGCTGACTCAAGCAGAAACGGAGCAGCAATCGGAGTCAACCTGAAAGGCAAACGAAAATAAACCAAAAGAAGGTGGGAGAGTTCCCTTACAGATTCTCTAACCTGTCAAAAGCTTAATCTATGCAAGGGAAATAGACCATTGAATATAGTAGTATTTGATGGTCTATTTTAATTCATCTTTTATAATATAATAAAATCATCCCCTATAAATTTTTCCGTTCAATTTTAAAAATGGATTACATTGAAACTACAATGTAATCCATTTTTTAAGTTGTTTATATTGGTTACCAAACCTAATCTACTCTTACTATTAATTATAATTATAGGCTTTAATCTTTTAATTTCTCATCTTGTGAACAATCACACCCGATTGGATTCTTTTCGAAGGTTTACCGCCTTCTGCTTCGCTTCCGCAAGAACGCTGGAATATCATGCGAGTCATCTGGCTGCTGAGTACCACGGTCGTAATTTGCTGGCTCCTCGTAGGCAGGCTGCTTGCTATAATGGCCGGACTGTCCGTACTTGCCGGATTGGCTGTAGTTTTGGGGTTGACCGTAATCCCTCGATTCTGCATAAGCAACAGGCTCTCGCTGTCTCGACTGAGCCTGGTATTGTTCACGGGAATTGGCAATCATGTCTCCAGGACGGCGCGATGTGTTCGATGGTGGTGCTACCTCCTCATCATGATCGAATCCGGTAGCAATTACAGTCACCATGATTTCATTAGTCAGGTTTTCATTGATAACCGACCCGAAAATCATGTTTAACTGGTCATCTGTTGCAGCCGCCACAATATCGGCCGCTTCCTGGACTTCATACAAACTGAGGTTCACTCCGCCGGTGATGTTCATTAGCACTCCTTTAGCTCCATTGATGCTTGTTTCAAGCAGTGGTGAGGAGATGGCCTTTTTGGCAGCCTCAGCAGCACGGTCATCGCCTGAAGCCACTCCAATGCCCATGAGCGCCGTTCCATTATGGGACATAATCGTTTTCACGTCAGCAAAGTCCAGGTTAATCAAGCCTGGTACCGCAATCAAGTCGGAAATGCCCTGGACACCCTGTCTGAGGACATTGTCCGCCTCACGGAAGGCTTCAAGCATCGGCGTTTTCTTATCGACGATTTCCAACAATCGCTCGTTTGGTATGATGATTAAGGTATTGACAGCTTTCTTCATCTCTTCAATTCCGGATGCCGCATTTTGCGCCCGCTTGCGGCCTTCAAAAGTGAACGGACGAGTCACTACTCCAATAGTTAGTGCGCCAAGTTCGCGCGCAATATGGGCTATCTCCGGTGCAGCTCCAGTCCCGGTTCCGCCGCCCATTCCGGCCGTTACGAACACCATGTCAGCACCTTGCAAGACATCCCTGATCTGCTGCCTGCTTTCCTCAACAGCCTTTTTACCGATTTCAGGATTTGCTCCGGCCCCCAGGCCTCTGGTCAGCGAACCGCCGATTTGCATCGTGACCTCCGCTTTTGACATGTTGAGAGCCTGCGCATCTGTATTCACGGCAATGAACTCCACTCCCTGCACGCCGTCCTCAATCATCCGGTTCACGGCATTATTTCCGCCGCCGCCAACCCCAATTACTTTTATAGTGGCAAATTGATCGATATTAGCTTCAAATTCTAGCATATGTAGTCCCCCTAATTAGCTTCTGATATTGCCCCCTATTTTTCTCTGTACCTATATACTTCGTGACCGGATTGGCAATTCCGTCTTTTTCTGCGAATTGTTAAAGAACTGTAATTCTACAGTAATAATTAAGTAGTTTAAGAATCTTATGTACCACACATTACTCTTCCCTTCTTTAATCTTACAACTAAAAAATACTTTATTTGGAATTACGGTTCTTATGATCTTGCATTTTTACCTGAATATGGAATAAAACAAAAATAGCGTTAATCCTTTTCCAAGCAAAAAGGGATAATTAAAAAATGTCCAAACCCATATTTGCCAAGGGTTTGGACATTTAAGCATTACTGGAGAATTTAGAAATTACTTAGCATTAATCTCTTGTTCAAGTTTTTCTATCACTTTATAATCCAGAGGAGGATTCAATACCTTATGAATTCCTCCCCCTGCAACAATATCCCGTTCAAAGATATACCAACCTAAATCTCCATCTTTATATCCGAGGTATAGTTCAAACTTTTCACTCGGATGATCTGAACTATAACCTCCATTAGTCGTAAGCCTTACCCGATATTGACTAAGAAAGTCTGCGAGTTTCTTCATTGTTTCATCGTCTGCTTTTGAAAGTTCAAACTGGCCCTCGGGCCTTGTATTCCCAAGCACAATATATATTTTCTCAACACGGTTTATATCTACTAAATCAGCTAAATTTTGCACGCGATATTTATAAAGATTAAAAGAAATGACGGCAATGAGTATTAATAACAAAGAACCATACAAATATCTCCTCAAAATTTTCACCCCCCATCTTTTTAACGGACAACCTTTCTTGTTATGCCCCCTTATGAACAATAACAAGCTCCACGAAGCAGTAATCTCTACGGGATTTACGCACTTAGCCAGTTTTTATACTATTAGCTCATGGACTACGCCTCTTAAATACATAAATAAGCCTATTAAAGCTAAACAAAAACCTATAATGAAAGTCCATGGATTATCTTCTTTTTCTCGATCAAATGTTCCACAAGTTAAGAAACAAAAGATGATGGTTATAATGGGAAAAGCAACATAAATCGGTCCAAAGGCAAAAGAAACCCCACCTATAAACATCGATATAATACCAAAAGGGTTTTGACCTTTAATACGATTTATATATTCCCTATCTGCTTCTGAAAGGCCATCATGATCACTACTGTAAAATCTCTCTTTTAGTTTTGTTAATCCAAAAAAATCACTCTCTTCGTTAAAGAATTTCATAAGCCCCCCTATACTTTAAGCTCAATTTTCAATTACAACCGGGTTTAAGTAAAATTTTTCATAAATTAAAAAGTACGGCAAACCTAGCAGGAATAAAAAACAAAAAAGATTACAAAAAAACTTTTGTCCATATATAAGAAGTAAGAATAGTTATGTTAATAAGATTGTTATTTCTTTGTTTCTTGTGCTCAATCGAAAACTGAATAAGAAATATTAAAATACGAACCACTATAAAAGTTCACTAATAATCTCAGGAATTAATTCAACTTATGGCCCACTTGATATTTAATCCAAGAACCTTAAGTTTTCGATGCTCTCTCCAAGGATATAGTGCGAAAACCATATCAAATTTTGCTTCATAATAGCCACATTCATTCCTGGCTGGTCAGAACTATATGCCATACCTTTAAATATGATTAATTCTGTATCCACATCCATATCCCTTAGTCCTTGATATAGCTCATTTGCATTTGAGTTTGGAACTCTCGCATCCATTTCGCCATGCTGGATTAAAGTGGGAGTGCGGGCTGATTTAATATATGTCATTGGTGAAGTTTTCCTATATATCTCTGGATCATTCCATGGGTTATTTCCTAGGTACATCTTAATAACATTAGGTGTGTCTGTATTTACATAATGGTTACTCCAATTTGTAATTCCTCCACCGACTGAAACTGCCCTAAATCTATCACTATATGTAGAACAGAAGGCTGATATATATCCACCTTGGCTCCACCCCATTACCCCTGCTCGGTCCTTATCTGCAATACCCATGTCAACAAGTCTGTCTACCCCGGATATGACATCCTGGTAGTCACCAATTCCCAGATTTCTATAGTTTGCTTTTAAAAATTCACTCCCATATCCTGAACTTCCTTTATAGTTTGGTTCTAAAACGATAAAGCCCTTTTCAATAAATTGCTCAACAGGATATTTTTCATTGAAGCAGCCTGAATGGATCGGGAAAGATGCCCAATTTGGACCGCCATGGATAAGTACCAATAAAGGATATTTTTTATTAGGATCGAAGTCTGCCGGCGTAGATAAAACCCCTTCTATTACAAGATCATCACTGCTTTTCCATGAGATGATTTCCCTGTTACTTTTAAGCTTTCCTTTGAAAAAGCTATTTTCATTCGTTATCTTTTTTTCATCTAAATAGATTTCAAAGGTTTCATTTGCTGCAGCCTTGCTATAGGATAGATGATTTCCATCCTTTGTTATGGATGCTTCCAATATAAAACCATCAGCTTTTTCGCTTAACATTTCCACAGTGCCATTCTCAGATAATAACCCAATAAGATAATTAGTTTTATTCTGGCACTTAATTAAAATCCCTTTAGCTGTCCACCGTAATGGAATAACCGTACTATCAAAATCTTTTAAAGGCTGAATGACCTCTCCGCTATTAATATCATGTATGTATAGTGTACTGTCTCCTATGTGCGTCTTATAATAACTTTTCTCCCTTATGCTTGCTGAGTAGCATATTTTGTTGCCTTCAGGAGAAATGCAAACACTCGTACCCAATAGTTTATCAACATTCATCTTTTGCAGCCCGCCAGTTTTCATATCTAGTATATATAGGTCTAAATTCTGCTCATCTTCACCAGACGGGCTTGGTGCAGCCATAAACACAACCTTTTGTCCATCGTTAGAAATATCAAATTCATAGATATGAAAATCCTTGCCGTCAGTCAGTTGATGCGGAACGGTTTTTACATTAACCTTACCAGCATAACTAGAATCTTCTGGACCCTCATATGTATTTTTTATTTCAATGTAATATAAACAATGGTTCTGGTATTCCTTGCCTACATGTTGGAAGTCTCCATATATCTCCGTGCGTTTCTTGACTTCCTCGGATTCGTTTGACTGCGCAACATAATAAAAACCCTTGCCAGCAGGATCCCATTTGAATCTACTTACTCCTTCTTTATCATCAGTTATTTGAACTCCTCCTAAGCCATCTAATGACTCAACAAAGATTTGATCTTTCTTCTCATACCCATCACCGACTGAACTAAGGTATGCAATATGTCTAGAGTCTGGTGACCATAATGGCGATGTACCCTCTAAACCGTTGGTTGTTAATGCGTAACATTTCCCCTGACTTTTTTCATATATCCATATGTGATTCCTATATTTATTACCTTCCCAGTCAGCTGTATTTTTGACAAAGGCGACGTTTTTGCCATCTTCACTTATGTTTATGCCTGATAAGGTTGGTAATGAAATAAGCTCTTCTATTGTAAGATATGATTTTTCATTCATTGTCATTAATAAATCTCCTAATCTTTATTGCTATTGTCCAAGACTTGGATGATAGCTATATAGAATTTTAACTGGCTATTTGCATTACTATTTATTCTTACTTCTCAGTGAAAATCTCTTTACTAAATTTAGCTTGTAGCCTATACCTAAATAAACGAATACCCCCGTAGAAATGGAGATGATTGAAGTTACTGCAGCACGAGAATATATACTCAAACCTTTTGGCAACCATAGTTCTGAAAAAAGCTTTACACACCAGACAGCCATTGACATCGTCAAAACTAATAAGAAAATTCCCTTTAAGGTTTTAAGTAAAGGTGATAACTTCAATTGAATTGCTTTCTTAATGATGAAAATGTTGAATAGAATAGAGATCATAAAGCCAAAGTAAGTCGCTAAAATCGGGCCTGCTTCCTTAAAATATGGTACGAGTATATAGTTTAAAACGATCTTCAAAAAAACTCCCAAAAGGATTCCTATGATTAATTTCTTTTGTTCATTTATTCCTTGCATAATAGCAGCTGTTACTGTAAACATAGCAAAAAATACTGCGGCTAAAGAGTACCATTGCAAAAGATTCCCGCCTAGCTCAGGACTGTTTTCAACCCCAAAAATCATGATATAAATTGGATTGCCGAGAATACATAGGCCCATAGCAGCTGGAAGAGTAAAGAACACAATTATTTGGATGGTTTCAGAAATCTTATTCCGCACTTCTAGTATTCTTTCTCCAATAAAATCTGAGGTTATACCCGGTATCAAAGACATGCCGAATGCTGTAGCCAATGACACAGGTATCATCACGAGAATTTGCGCTAATCCAATAACTGAATTAATAGTTTCCGCTTCATTTAACTTGTATCCTATAGACTGAAACAATTTATTAATGGTAAAGGTATCAATATTTTGATAGATGGGGATTGCCAGTCCTGTAATGACAAATGGAATTGCATATCCAATCAATTCCCTTAACATTGAGATCACTTTTAGGTCTTTGTTATTTGGACTGATATCTCTTTGTTTCTTTATTAATTCTCTTCGTTTATAAAAAATGAATAATAAAACTAAAAATCCTGCTACCCCACCGATAAAGGCGGCAAAGGTGGCAATCCCTACAGCATTGGTAACGGAACGGTTAAATATGTGGATGGTAATATATGCGCCTGCCAAGATAAAGACAATCCTGACTACCTGCTCTACCACTGTACTTAATGCCGAAGGACCCATTGATTGGCTTCCTTGGAAATATCCCCTGAAAATACTCATTGCTGGAATAATTAACAAAGCAAAACTGACGAGACGAATTACATACTGAACATCCTCTGCAGAATTACCTGTTTGATCATTAGTCCCGATTAGTACACTTGCTAAGAATGGTGCCGATAAATACAAAGCAGCAAATGAGATAATACCACTTATGACCATTAAATACATTCCATATCTTAATAGAGTCAAACCCACTCTATAGTTACCTAATTCATTATATTTCGAAACGATTTTAGAAACGGCAAGTGGAAGACCAATTGTTGAAATACTTAAAAGGATCGTGTACGGCCCATAGGCATATTTATATAAAACATATCCTTGAGTTCCTACGAGAGCCGTGAATGGGATAATATAAATAAAGCCCAGAATCTTGGATATCAGGCTGGCTGCCGTCAAAAAGAAAGTCCCTCTTATAAATTTACTCTCCACTGAAACACCTCAATTAATCACAACTATGTTTAGCAATTCTTTCCCATTGCGCTGATTCTCTTATTAACTCTATATTAACATATTTATCCATTAAGGTTTCATTAGCAACTAAACTAAAAGTGCGCTAATCCTCCCAAGATCAGCGCACACTACAACTTACTATTTATTCACATCAACTAATTGGATTTATTCCAAGTTTCATTGAGCAGGAACCCATATTTCCATCTCATATTCTTCGCTTTTTTCTTTTCCAATCATATTAACTTTCACAATTTCAATTTCAGGCATACCCTCTTTTATTGTATACCCTTCCTCATCAAAGACTCTCCATAAATTCCAATACGTGTTTGGAATTTTCTTGGCTGGACCTACATGTGTAAATACAAGATATTTTTGTTCCGGAAAGGTATGTAAGGTCATTCCCTTTTCTATTTTGTAGAAATTAACAGATTCGATTTCAATCCCACAAGTATAAAAGTAATGGTCACTTCTTGGAGGTAAACAAACCCCCACTATTTCATTTATATTGCTATCGATGAATTTGTTTGCCATCTCCCATAATTGCGGAATCGGATAAACCATTTCACCATCCCACTTACCAGCAGCACTATAACCTACTAGAACAAATGAATTTTTTATAACTTCCTTAAATTTCATAGCAATCCCCCAATTAACTAGTTTCTGAGCAATCTTAGGGTCTAGTATAATAAGATTGACCATACCTTGCCTGTCTTTTTTTGCTCTTTACTGACCTTTTCAACCACGGAGGAGTTACCTACTAAAAATTGCGTTTAATCCTTCTCGGATCACCTTACTCAATATTTAAGTCGATTTTTCAAATACCTACCCTAATATTCACCTTATTCCTTGCCGCATTCATAACAGCGTTTATCTTTGTCATTTTTCCCGTACATCCTTAGCTCTTTTTCAATTCCACATTCATTGCAAAAGTCATAGTGTATTTGAGGAAGAATACCCTCTTCTGCTAAAGGAACCCACTCCTTTTCATATAAGCTCTTGGTCATTCCGTAATCCGTAAAGACCAATTTACATTCTTCGTTCAATCCATAGTTGCTACTATCTTTTAAATCAAAACAGTCGAAATATTGATCTAAAATGGCCAAAACTTCTTCGTATAAATTGGGAATTAAATGTTGATGTTCTTGTACCTTTATCTCATAGGTTTGATTATCCTTTAGTTCTAAAGGTCTGAAGTATTGTTGGACAGATATAAATTCATCAACGAAATATGTCGGAGCGAGTAACGGATCTAAACCTTTATCCACCATTGAAGTATAAATTTCTAATTCGTTTTGCGATTGTTTATATCCAAGAGGGTGCAAATGTACTTTTATTACATAATCTGCAACTCTATATACTTTCCGTGTCGAACCTATCCCTGCAAAGTTTTCGTTCTTACAGTACATTTTCCAGTTTTGAATTATAGGCTTTAGCATTGTAGTTACCACCGCCCCCTTCTAATAGAGTAATTAAAATATAAATTCATCTTCTTATCTAGAGGCATCCTGGTAACAGGCATTACTCCAAGGAATTTTTTCTTTTAACATTTACTATTACAAAATAGGAAACTAAAGATATTAACGATAAAAAGAGAAACACTGTTAACACCGACAGTAGAAATTTATCGAGATGCCATGTTGACCCACAACAACTTATTCCGTAAAAATAGGGCAAGCGCGGGTCAATTTTCACCCATGTTAGTTCTCCAAATTCTATAGGAAATCCTATAGCCATTGGAAAACTCTCTTCCAACTCCTCATATGTATGTATCATTTTTCCGTCAAAGAAAACAGTAGAGATAACAAAAATGCACGATATAAATAGAATCAGTGTTAAAACTGCTAACTTCCTTACGATGAATCTCACACCTATAGCACCTCAGAAGAATTTCTATCATAACTGTCTACCAATGATTCGCTTGGAATTAATATTTAAGGGCCGCAAATTATTGCAGGATAATCGCTCCAATTTGTTGGGAATTTTATTGCTTTTAATAGCAATAATCCGCCTCTTCTTTATCTAAAATTTTACCGGTATCCTTCTCAACAACTATCTGATAGCCCTTACAAAGTGGCGTATCCCTTTCATCGATAATATCGACAATATAAGTTTCTGCTGTTTCTTTCACATTCTTACTCTCGTAAGGTGTTAAATGCAGCTTTACTGGATGTGTCCAATAGCCAGCAAGGTAACGTTGAGAGATTGTAATCGCCAGTTGATCATTGACAGGTAAATCAGAAGGATCAAGATTCAAAGTTCGAGCATCGTGATAAAGTAATATACCTATTATTAAGCTAGTCAAAAGTATCGTAAGCAATTTCCATTTCTTCAAAGAAAAATCCCTTTCAAATATTTTTTCAAGTAATACACCCATTCATTTAATATAACGAGGGAGGACTATCGTCCATCGTATTAACAAGAACTAAATAGATTAGTATATTAGCGCCGGGTAATAAAATAAATATTAGTCTGACCGCCAAAGAAGATATACCAAAATACTCAGCTATACCTCCACAAACACCACTTATAGACTTATCTGTTGAAGACTTTTTTAACTTATTCTTCACTTCAATTCCCCCTCCTATGTCGGAGCCTACCCAAGTAAATAATACCATAAATAACCAATACATATAGTTAACATTACGGCATTATTTTTTAAAAATGCCCTTAATCCTCCTGAAATCAATATGAAATTAAGTTTACTTACTGGAACGCTGCCCCTTATAAACAAAAAAACTGCCATCTGGCAGCCAGTTTATTTAGACACTTCATTTTCGGGTTAGGTTGAAGTATTCTTCACTTAACATAGCGAATAAATAGTTATCCCTCCATTGTCCTTTTACCTTTAAATGTTTTATAAAATGCCCTTCTTGCCGGAAACCTAATTTGCTTAAAAGCTTGACTGAACCCGCATTTTCCACATCGCAGACGGCATATAACCTATGTGCATCAAAAATATTAAACCCTAAGAATAGTAAGCCATTAACAATTTCTATCCCATAGCCTTGTTTCCAGTAGTTTGAGTTAAGAAAATATCCGATTTCAACTGTTTTATAATCCTGATCTCTTACCATAAACAAAGCATTTCCGATAACTTTTTTAGTGCTTTTTATTACAACCGCTAAAACATATATTTGTCTGTTTTCTTCGTTTTGAAAAGCAATTTGCTTTCTAAGGCTATGGAGAGTTTGCTCTCTACTATTTGGCCCCCAAGTTAAGTATTTAACAACTTGTGGATCGGACTTAAATTCATATATATCTTCAAAATCATCTTCACCAAGTTCTCTAAGGATCAGCCTTTCAGTTTCGACAACATTAATTACAGTCATATATATACCCTCGTAAAATTCTCATTTACTAATATCCTTCTTAAACTAAATCAGATTGAATCAACAACTATGTCCCAAGCAGATGAAGATGGATCAATGATCTTAAAATGTTCTATATCAGACAGAACAACTAACTTAACCTTATCTCCTTTTTCTAAAGCACTTTGGTAATAATTCTTGCTTAATTCAACAGGAACATGACGATCCAACTCACCATGTATCAAAACCTGATTGACTTCAAATGGTAATAACTCTATTGGAGAAGACATTTTATAGCGATTAGGAACTTCCTGTGGTGCCCCACCTAAAAGGGCAGCTACAGGACTTTTTATTCCCTTTTGCTCATGAATTTCCCACATGTGTTGTAAATCTGTGACTCCTGCCAAGCTTAATACCTTTTGAATAGATATAGAAAGTTCATGAAATACACTATCGGTTTTCGACGCGTTAATCCTTGAAGCTAACCAAAGGGCTAAGTGGCCTCCCGCTGAATGACCTATAACAGTTACATTGGATAGGTCAATATGATACGAATCTTTAATAATTGACAAATGATTTATAGCGGCAATAACATCATTAAAAATGCTTTTCCATCCTTCTAGTTCTTCACCTAATCTTCTATATTCGATGTTCCAAGTTGCATAACCCCGTCGAGTTAAATCTTCAGCGATTGGGGTATTTTCTTCTAAGTTATATTTCGATTGCCAAAACCCCCCATGAATTAGGACTATTACTGGGCATGGATCTGAACTTTCAGGCAAACGTAATACACCAAATTGTGACTGATGTTCCCCATAAAAAATATTGAATTTATTAGACATTAAAGACTACCCCTTAAAAACTTGATTATTGTATATTTCAATAAGTTAATATCTTTTTTAAGTAATACTGCTGATTTCCTTTGTTCGGATGTTCTTCAATTACACCGACTGTCTCATAACCGTTTTTTTGATAGAATTTGGGGGCTTGAAAGCTGAACGTATCAAGTTGAATTAGATTGCACCTGTTTTCTCTAGCTATTTCTTCTATACGATTTAATAACTCTACCCCATATCCATTACCCCTAACTGATTCATCAACCCATAGATAATCAATATGTAGGTTAAACCAAAAAATTGTTCCTGTAATGCCACCTAATATTTCTCCTCCTTCATTCCTAAGAATAAAGCTAATTTTCTTAACTGGATGTTTTACATCATCAGGCAGTTTAGAAAGGTTATGTTCAATTACCTTCTTTCGAATGTATTCATTATCTTCTTGATTCCATGGTTGAGTTATGATCATATTTTCTCCTTCCGAGAAGACGATAAATTAATATTTCCATCCCTTTTGCTGATTAACTGCTTGTTCAATAAGGTACTCGATTCAAAAACGGTTATCAACTAACTATGTATAAATCAAAATGAATCTCCGCTTGAATTAAACTAGCAAAATCGATGATTTCTTTTTTTAAATACATAGCGGGTGATTCATTATTTTCAATCTGAATTACTACCATAAAAAGATACTCTAAACCATATTTCCGTTTGAGGAATGTTAATTGGTCCGATTTCCCTTCGAGGGATTTTAGAATGATGTTCAACTGGTTATTTATATCGTATGATTCCTGGTATCCAGTACAAAAAGTCCAATCTGAATATTTTCTATATCTGTTTTTGGTAGATACCGGATGAATAGCAATAGCTGGCCTTACAATTAAATCTCCTTTTTTATAAGCTTCTGTGGGCTCAATACCAAGTGCGTCGGTAACTACCTCCAATGGAAATTCACCACTTACTGCACTAAAGTAAGCCATAACCTTTGTTTTATCCAGAATTTTTCCCCCTTGCTGTTAGCAAATCAATTAAAATGTTTAATTTATCTCACCTATAAACCAGAGTTCTCCTTCATAGTCATAATCCTCGTCAGAAATTATCTCCTTAAACCCCATCACTTCTAAACCAGGAGGCAGATTAAGTTTCCACTCTTTAATAACGTCTCTATGCAAGTTCAAAGGCAGCCACTTCTGTTCTGAAGTATCCCTTTCAAAAAATCCATTAAACCAGCTTCTATCTGGTATCACTGCGATCTGGGAATCGAATAAGTTTGGCAGACTTATCACAGTATAAATTCTATATCGCTCCTGCAATGGTGTCTTTAAATTTTTCAAATGGCTGACTCTATTAATCAATATTTGCATGATTTCTTTTCTAAATTTAATGGGAAGTTTATCAGACTCTAAATATTCTTGTGCAAAAGGTAAATGTAAATGCCAATAACCTAATCCATAATCACTAGGGTTAGGCAATTGTTCAGTCATTTAAGGTATCCATTAAATCCCTTTTCCTTCTTCTTAGACCTCTAACCTTTTTCTTAGATTTACTCTCGAATTTCCATCGATTCATATAGCTCAACACCTTCTACCAATTAATTCTTATTCAATTATCCACCCTAAGCAAAAGAAGTCAATAACCCTCTTCTTCACTCAGTGAATTCAACGGCTTTTATACAAGTTCTATGGTTTTACAGTTAAAATAAAAGCAATATACAAAACTCCAAGTGCGATTATAGGTAACAAAAACGTTTTAAGTTGTTCCAATAAAGCTCCTCCTTAACAACCTCTGTTCCTTTAAAAAACAGACTTCTACATTAAAAAGATCGTTAATCCTAACTGGATCAACGGTCCGATTAGTCTAAAACTCCTTAATATCAGAAATGACACTTTTTAATATATCAATAGACTTTATAGGATCTTCATCAAGCTCTAAATTGTGATTTCCACCCTCAACAACTTTTAAGATAAGATTTGGATTATTTTTCATCCTTTCAAATCGCTCCACAATAAAGCAAGGACTATCTTCTTCTCCAAAAATACAAAGTCCTTTATGATCACTATTAACCAATGCATTAAATACGTCATCATTTTGCAGCAAGGGAGTCAACCATACTAATTTGGCATTTTTAAACACTGGTTGCTCAATCAGACACCTTAAAACTCTTGTTCCAATCGATTTAGCTACTATATAATAGTTGCTGTACTTTTTGTCCTTTGTTGCGTTGTCGATTACAAGTTGTACATCTCTTGCCAAATCCCTTTCATTTAGAGAAGAAATCTCTTGCCTGCTAAATGAATAATTGATATGTAATACATCGAAGCCTTTATTGTAAAATAACCCTGTTGTGTAGTATAACAATGGAGCATGTGTAGAGTAACCCGCTCCGGGTAAAACAATAACTAAGTTATCTGTTCCTTCTTTTTGTTCAATCAATCTAAAAGGGATGCTTTTAGTCATTTTCTCACTACTCTCTAATTTTTTCAGCAAAAAGAACCAACCTTAGTCCAAAAGTAATTCAACAGAAAGAGCGTTAACCCTTCCAGTCAACGTAACGTTAGTCCAATAATTTTTTTAACTCAATCTCATCCCTTATCGGAATACCATCATTACCTATTAAAGGAATCTCTGGTTTTAACTTTCTAGCTTTCTCTACTGCATTATTGATCACTTTGGAAATGACAAATCCTCGTTTTTGATAAAACTTTAATGCTAATAAATTATCATTTGTTGTTATAAGTCTTATGAATTTACAATTTTTCTCGAAAGCTAGGTTTTCTACTTCTTTAACAAGCGATGTTCCTATACCCTTACCCTCTTCAATACTGTCTAATGATATAATTTCGCAATCGTAATCTTTAATGACATAGGTAATCAGGCCAATGATGTTGTTTTCTTTTACGATGGCAAAACCATCTAATGTACTGCAATCATAAACGCCGCTTGAGATAACCATTTCTGGAGATCCCCAATGCAACTTAAAAAACTCTATTATTTTATCTTTTGGTAAATCTTCAGTTTTGTAAGTATTCATAACTCCCCCGTACCGTCACTATTCTTAGTGTCCATCTTTTGATTCCTTATAAAACCATAAAGAGCCAATCCAATTAGGAAAAAACTATTCTATTTCTTGATTAGTAAAATATAGATAGGCATATAGTGTCATTGTAAATGAGCTAGGGATTAACGAAAAAGTAATGAATGGGTGCGTTCTCACTTTTTCCAAAGCACTTAACTCCTTCCTGCATCTTCTCTTTTTTTCAAAGATTGAAGCAATACTGCATTAGCTAA
This sequence comes from Bacillus sp. ISL-39, assembly GCF_018613295.1. Taxonomy (NCBI): domain Bacteria; kingdom Bacillati; phylum Bacillota; class Bacilli; order Caryophanales; family Bacillaceae; genus Bacillus; species Bacillus sp. ISL-39. The sequence continues at coordinate 10,696 of NZ_JAGGQM010000034.1, read as the reverse complement.
AAGGAATCCCGCCGACAGTAAAGCGAGTTTAGTGCCAAGAATAAAAGAAAGAATCGCTGATAACAAGGCACCAAACAAAAGTAATTTACTTAATGGACTCTTGATCTTAACCTACCCCTTTTTGTTGTCAGTTGTTTTTACAAGTAATCGAAAAATCTATTCTGAAACAGCTTCTATTTTAAAAAACCAAATACCCAAACAATCAAGTACATTGGAATTGCTACGATCATCATACCTGCCAGAAAATAGCTAAGCGACTTTATAATGAATTTAAAAATATCATAAATAGAGCCTGCTAAGTCATCAATAAATTTCAATATTAATCACCCCTAAAAAAATTCCATGTTACCACCGCATGCAAACTACTTCTCTAGACTCCTTAAAGTTATAGCAAGTGCAACCCATGTTAATCCTGAAAAAATGGCTAAAGGAATTGCTTCAGCTGTCATAAACTCTGGAACTAGATTTGAAAAAATGGTCTTGAAAAATAAAAAAGTTGAAAATAAGGCAGCGAAGGCTAATACCCCCAATAAAATTAAAGAAAGTTTTTTGTCAATTCGGTCATCTTCCTTTCTTTTTCAGCCCTTCAGCTATAACCATTATGAATTAACACACCTGTTGGTTTAAAGGCAATTGAGTGATGATTTTCTCTACTAATTCATCCAGTGTCCCATAACATTTTTCTACTTCGGATAAATGATAAAATGTGCTAGTTGTTTCAAAATGATTTATTGCTCCATCTGGTGAGTAAAGAAAGATTTTCTTTCCCAGGCCCAACGCGATTCCTAATTCTATATGAGTTCCTTTTCCGCCTGGGAGTAACACTACGATGAAATCAGATTCTATGACGGCATCTTTCTCGTTTTGCCCGATTTCTTTTAAATCTTGGAATGTAAACGTCTTTTCTTCCCTTGCTTTGGCATTTTTCGTCCAATCATATGTATGCATATAGCCTTTATTTACTAATTGTTTCGTCACTAAGTTCACAGCATCAATATTTCGAAAACTCGAGGCAATATAAAATTTCTCCATACTCTTCTCCCTATAAATAAACTAATCGTCTCATTCCTACATACATAGTATTCAAGAAAAAGAGCATTAATCCTCCTCTGGAATGTCGAAAAATGGAAATCCAATTAACATTAGCTGAGTATCGAATGCTTATTTATGGTAAAAAAACCCGATTAGCCTTGCTTAATAAGGCCTATTCAAACCTTAATCAAGGTTTCCGAACCTTTCATGTTTCCTTTATTAGATGATTGCCTTATAATAAACATGTATGAAATGAGGTGTTGTTATGTCATTAGAGTGGGACAGCCGCTCAAAAGCTGATGAAGTCGTAGTGGAGCATTTTCACTCAACTGTTGTGGAATATATTGCTTTTACTTCATCTTTACTTGATGCAAGAAAAGAACAGGACCGCTTATATGGTCAACTACTCAAGGAACTGGATAAAAACTCTGCAGGATTCCTGGATTTTTGGGAAACAAAAACCGATTGGAGTTTCACCTTCCTTTTTAATTTCCTTCTGCCTTGTCCTTATTTTCATGATGTTGAACTGTTTCTTGAAAAGATCTCTACTCTTAGTGATCCTGATTTTTTGTATCACTTTTTTGGCGAGTCTCTTCCTGAAAAGCAAATTAAAGAATTGATCAAAAATCCAAAGAAGCTTAAATCTGCCGAGGATACGATCTGGTGGGAAACTGATGATAAAAAATCAACGATGCAAGAAATTCTAAACAACCTGCCTAATTTTCGAAAAAGCTTTATATCTCTCTTGTTAGATGCTTCTCAATCCCGCACATTCAAAGACGAACTAGCAAACATAAGCAATGCTGCCCAGAATTCCATCGAGAAAGTGAAATCGATCGACATGGAGCCTTTGGCGTTAGCTCAATACATAATGGGAAAAACGTTCAGGCGAACAAGCTTATATCAAGTGTATTACTTTATTCCATCCTACTTCTTTGCCGCTAACCGAATCAGGATTTTCGATTCCAAGACATGTATCATCATCTATGGAGTTGATGCACCACTGGTCGATTATCGGAAAAAAAGTGCCGAACTGGAAGTGCAATTAAAAGCACTTTCCGACCGGAATCGAATCCTTATTTTAAGAATGCTTGCACGGAATAAGGAATACGGTGCCAAAATTGCCGAGTACCTCGGAATTACAACGGCAACCGTCTCACACCATCTGGAACTTTTAAAGAAAGCTGGTTTTGTGAAAGAAGAAAAAGTAGGAACGATTAAGTATTTTTCTTACAACCGGGAACATGCAGAAGCAACTTTAAAACAATTGCAAGAATTTATAAATCTGAATTAATAGTCTAATCCCAATAAAGGATTAGTCTTTTTTTATGCAAAAAATGGTTGACTTTACCAAACATCATAATATAATCATCTTATAAGATAACCATCTTACATCGGAGGCGAAGACATGAACCAAAATGTAATTGAAGTAAAAAATGTTACTCGAGCCTACACAACGGAAGTAGGTGTTTTCAAGAAAGAAAAGAAGAAGGTAGAAGCACTGAAAGGAGTTTCTTTTGCAGTGAAGAAAGGGGAAATCTTCGGCTTGTTGGGTCCTAATGGCGCTGGTAAAACAACGATGATTAAAATATTGTCTACGATGCTGATCCCCCATTCTGGTAATGTGTCCATCTTAGGGCTAGATCCGGCAGCAGATCACCGACTTTTGAGGCCAAAAATCAATTTTATACTTGGAGGAGAACGGAACTTATACTGGCGGCTATCGGCTTATGACAACCTATCGTATTTTGCTGACCTTTATAAAATTCCTCAATCTATCAAGAAAAGTAGAATAGAAGATTTACTGAAGCTCGTTGGCCTTCATGATGTTGCCCATCAAAAGGTTGAGACCTTCTCAAAAGGAATGAAGCAGCGATTACAGATTGCTAGAGGGCTTGTGAACAATCCGGAGATTCTGTTTCTTGACGAGCCTTCTATCGGCCTTGATCCTGTTAGCGCCAGGCAGCTTCGCGAGAATTTGCGAAAACTAAATAACCAAGGTACAACGATTCTGCTGACAACTCATTACATGTATGAAGCAGACGAATTATGTGATCGCATTGCCTTCATTAATAAAGGGGAAATAATCGACATCGATACGCCCTCCAATCTGAAGAAAAAGGTGGATAACCTGTCCATCATCGACTGCTCGCTCCTGGGAGCTTTATCATCACAAATTGATTTAATAAAGAATCTTAAAAGTATTCACCATATACAAGTTGACCATGATGATTTTGCTTGGACATTGCGGATCCAGACAACAGAACCTCAGCTTGTCGTGCCATTTATTTATGATTCAATGAAAGATTCTGTGATTACCAATTTAACGATTTCGAATCCAACACTTGAGGATGTATATGTAAGAACGATTGGAGAGAATGCATCATGAATCTAGCTGCGTCCCTTCTTCACACCATCCTTGTCCATATGAAGCTATCGATTGCACGTCCAATGTTTAAGTTCATCATCTGGATTTCCCCGCTTTTTTATTCAACATTAGCGATCTTTATTTACGGGAAAGATTCACCCGAAACTTTGTTCCATTATGTGGTGCTAGGCTCTGGATTCATGGCCCTCTGGTCCTCAATCGTTTTTTCATCGGCCAGTGATGTAAACAGAGAACGATTTTATGGAACACTCGAAATCATTTTTATCTCGCCAGTTCCGTTCGCGGTCACTCTGATAGGAAAAATCATAGCGAATACATTATGGGGACTTCTTTCAATGATTTTGTCTTTTGTTTATTTAAAATTTGTCTTCCAATTAGACCTTGTCTTTTATCATCCGTGGGTCTTTTTAACAGCATTACTATTCGTCCTGCTGTCACTGGCTGTTTTCTCTTTCTTTCTTGCGCTCGCCTTTACTCTTTCGAGGCAAGCGGAAGCGTTGATGAATTTCATCGAGTACCCGATTTATCTAATATGCGGCTTTTTATTTCCGATTTCATATTTGCCAGCGTGGGTTCAAGGAATCTCTTACGTTTTGCCTCCTACCTGGGCAATCCAACTTTTACGGGATGTGACGACTGAAACGCTTTCATCACAAACAGTGCTGATTTCTTTTACAGCCCTTGTTTCTCTTACAGCGCTATACATTTTCATTGGGATGTATTTCTATCGTTTAATGGATAAAAAGGCTAGATTTCACGGGAAATTGGGGGTGTATTAAAGAATGGAAGCTGTTCAACGATTTATACGTCACGGTTTTCTATCGTATAAAGCTTTATTTGGCTGGCTGGATCCGAAGGTATATTTATTCGTAATGGTGCTGAGTCCTCTCAGCCAGCTAATTTTCTTTTCCACTTTAGTAAACTACGTGTACAAGGGAGAAAATCTATTAGGTTATGTAGCAGCCAATGCTCTCCTGCTTTGTGTATTAAATGCAGTGTTTGGTATTATGTCTGTAATCACCTCCGACCGCTGGATGGGGACACTTCCCCTTGTCATGGCAACACCTTACAATAAAGTAAGCTTATTTCTATCACGGTCCATCGCGCACGTCCTAAATGGATTGGTGACCGCAGCTATCGGACTGCTGTTTGGAATCGTCCTCTTTCAGTTAACGATTTCTTTAAAAGAAGGTCTCGTACTGCTGATTATTTGGCTTTGTTCGATCTTCTCTGCTGCTGGACTTGTCCTTATACTTGGAACCTTTTGTCTCTGGTCCCCTTCTATGCACCTATGGTCAAACTTACTGGCAAGTCTTTTACTTTTATTAAGTGGTGCTAATTATCCTTATTCCCGGATGCCAGAATGGCTGCAGCTCCTCGGGCAGTTCACACCTTTGACAAGAGGCGTCCAACTTTCAAAGGACATATTGAACGATGGAAACTATTCAAATGTGGCAGTCCTTTTAGGTGAAGAAATCCTGTTAGGCATTGCTTTCTTTGCCATAAGCTTCTTACTGTTAAAATACGCCGAATACCAGTCGAGATCAAAAGGAACTATGGAATTTGATTGATTAATTGAACACAACAAAAGGCATTGCAAGTGCAATGCCTTTTGTTGTGTTCATAACTGGATTGTAATTTCATGTTCCAATAACCTTCATTGGAACACTTTTTTTATCTAGACAGTCGGGCTATATACTTCTATAAAACTCGTGGGCAAATGGGCCTTTTTCACTCTGGTCCGCCATAACATTCACGTAATCTATTTCAAAAAAGTAGAGCCCTTTGCTTAAAAGGTCATAAAAGAACGGTGCAAACTCAAACTCTTTAAATACAAAGACTTCTATCAGCGGATCATTATTACGATAGGCTTCGTATATCCTGTGATTCCCATTAATACAATAAGCCTTATTATCCGTTAGATACTGACTTTGAAGGACCATGACAGGATTTTTATGATTGGTTTTTATTTGATTTGGATCTTGATTTATATTTCCAGGATCAACTGAATTAATAATATTGATTGGTGAAAACTTTACTGGTCTAATCCCTTTATCTTTTATTAGAGCCGTGGCCCCATCAATGTCTAAAGCATATTCAAACACTCCTGTTGGGAACTCTGCATACAAGGAAAATGTCTCCTGTCCGATTGGATGAATGACTGGGTAAGTTTCACTGGTCAGAGTTTCATTCACAATCTCAGTCCACTTCCTGGCAACTTCATTCCCATAACCGGACTTGTTCTCCATCTCCTGAATCCGCGAATGAAAATGTGTAAAGGGATTAAAATCCCGAGATTTCTTTTCAAGAGTCTCGATTTTACCCTGCTGCATGTCAAACCTCCTATTTCAAACTTAATTTAACTAGCTTTTTTAAAAAGCTGTGTTAGCGTTTAATGTTGATTATACTATTAAATAAGGCTGCCATATAATGACAGCCTAATCGTTTGTTTTGTTTAACGTCCCCGTTACTACAATAGCTACCACTCTATAAGTTTTTTAGATTCGAAATAACCAGGTTGTCAAACATTTGAATATCTTTTATATAATCAAACCCTAATTTCTCGTATGCATTTAAACTATTATACATTCTAACGGCCACTGCATTATATTCGGGAATGACAGTACAGGAACATCCAGATGCCCCAAGTATTTGGTAGGAACCTGCTGGTAATTCTGAACCTAATTCATTGTAACCAACAGATACTTCACCATCTTTAACCCACCATAGAAACCCGAATTTCGGAAGTTGATGGGGTAAGGAATTAGGGCTTTGCACCGTAGTAGTTAGTTCAAATATTTCTTGTGGAAGTATTGACCTATTTTCAAATATCCCTTTGTTTAAATGTAAATTTCCCCAAAATGCTAATTCTTTGGCACTTACATAAAGATTTCTTTCATCACCTATATTTGAGCCAATTCTTAATGTAGGATAATTCTTTAACGTATCTATATCACAGACTAAATTTTTATTCCCTTCAGTAACCCATCCAGTGTTTGTCCAATTCAAGGGCTTAAACACTCTGTTTGATAGGACTTCATTTACTGTCCTGCCAGTAGCTTTGTATAAGATCTTCGCTAATATTTCTGGTCTCTTTCCCTCAATATTAGTTCCCAGATCAAAGACACGGTAAACTGTTCTATTTTCAAATTTTAGACCAGTACATCTTGTTAACAAATGTCTAATTGTTGCCTCTCCAAGGGTGTCTTTATTATATTCATCATCTAAATAGTCACTTAATTTATCATCCAGGTTTAATAAGCCTTCATATATAGCTAATGCAATGGCAAATCCAATATAAATAACTCTAACCGAATATACATTGAATCTTGAATTGCTATTTATCTGTATTGCACCTTGCTCATAATGGTGCCTTCCAGAATACCACTCATGTACTATTTTATTATCTTTCATAATAACCAATGCAGAACCTGATGCATTCATATCTCTTCTTACTTTTTCTGTATTTAAGGTGAGATCTTTAAATGCATCTTTGTTTAAGGTTACATTCATCTCCAAATCCACTATCCCCTTTATATTTCACTCTTAATGCTTCGTTGAAATATCAACAATGAATACTAACAGAGCTTTTTAAAAAAGAAGGATCTTGCAATAATAGCAAAACCCTCCCTTTTCCTTATGGTTCCATTAAATTTCTAACAAACAACTGGTTGTTCTTATTAACAATGACGCTTACCACCATAAGCAATAAACCTGAAATAATGAATACGAATCTAACCCCCAGCAAATCTGCAAGGAAGCCCATAACAAGTGACCCTATCCCGAACACTCCTGTTCCGATAGCCCCTAAAGAGGTATAGACTGTTGCCAACCGTTCTTTCGGCACACTTGTTTGGATGACCGTTTGTTGAGGAATGCTTTTTAGCTGTACAGAAATTCCTACTATAAAGGATAGAACCAAGGCAATAGATGGCACACTGTTTAGACTGAACAAGATCGTTGCCAGGAAACCTGCAAATGAACCTGCGAAAATAAAAGCACTTAATTTCCGCTCAATAAATGAGAAGTATTTAATACAATAGATGCTTCCCAGGATCAAGCCTGCAAAGAATGCACCGTTGATAAAACCCCACCATTTCTCGGCAGTATGCAGAGCATCACTGACAAATACCAATAATATGGCCGCAATCCATACCGTGCTAGCGAGTGTTTCGTATAAATTGATCCAGCCAATTTTCCGCAGAACTTTCGTGTCTGCTAAGGTTCGCCATCCTTCTTTGATTTGCTCAAGTTTCCCCTTCGACTCTTTCGTCGTAAGGTTGACAGATTCCAAAAAGCAAAGGAGGCTGCTTGAGATAGCAAATAAGACTCCAACTAACCAGACTAGCTGCGGTGGATTCAACACAAGCAAAAACAAACTGCCTATAAACCACATCAATGCCTGAAGTATTTGCGCAACCGTTTCTGTAATTCCGTTTGCCTGCACTAAGTCCTCAGGTTTTACATAGTGAGGAATCAATGTCTGGCTGATTGGGTTTGCACAGCCATCCAGGAAGGCTATCAATCCAATCAATACGTAAATCCAGTAAAAATCGGATGCTGATAATCCAATTAGAATTACCCCAAGTAAGACAAGCAAAAAAGTTTTCCCGATTTGAGTTCCAGCCATTAACCAATTCAAATTAACTTTTCCGATCAAAAGCGGTGTCAAGAGGCTTGATACGAACATGGCGGATGTGATCGTAAATGGAACAAAAGACGCTGCCGTTGCTGATTCCGTTAAGACAAAAATCGTGCTGATCACGCTTACCATATATAGTACATCGCCCATATTGGCGAGAGACTGACCCGTCAACAATAATGTGAAATTCTTATTCCAATTCATATCTTATCCCCCGTTTAAAATTGAACGTTTATTTTAACAGCAGGGAAATTTAAATTGGACAATTCATCTACATCAATACTCCTTTCAATGACGGATAAATCTGGGGGATGATTTATCACAAGAATTTAAGAGAGAAACAGATAAAAAACAAAAATCGAAACATAGGTCGTATCCAGGCCTGCAAGATAAAACTTAAGGTTTGATTTTTTCAACCTTGCCAGACTGTAATTAAATAAGACATCATATAAACTTATTGCAAATAAAATGACGGAGATGACTATTACGAATATTTCTCCAGTGATTAACACCGCCAGGATATACAATAACCATCTTCTGAAAAAATTAAATACTAAATCAATGAGAATCATAGACAAGCCTTCTGGATTCACTTCCAGCTCTTCGACAGAAGATATTTCGTCAAGACCGGTCTTTATCTTTCTATAATCCTTTATGTAGTCGAGATTGATCCACAATAAAATAAAGCAATAAACAATGATATAAATTTCCTCGTTGCCGTATAGTAATTCACCCAAAAGAATACCTCAATATTTACAATCAATAACCATTTTGCAATCACCTTGATTGGCACTTGCTTAATTTTACTGCCCAGATCACTATCTTGCCTCTACTACGAAACTGCTATATTCCTCATCATCAATAAATATATCAATCTTCCAAAGACCTTTTTCGTCAAACCCAAACTTTGCTTCGCTTTGCATACTCATAATCTCCTGCTGGTAAAGTTCCCTACTTTTACCCGAATCTTTATGTGTTCCGATCATCTTATACTTTTTACCAGTTAAATCTTTGCTATTGTCCAGAAAATATAGCTTGTAATGTCTCCCTTTTCCTGCTGGAAACTCAGGCTCATCGGTTTCTCCGTTCATTTTAGTCATGCCAAACTGATCCTCTGTTCCGGACAGGTGCTTACCATCCTTGGTAAAAGTAGCACTTAATCCCCAGTATGGTTCATCACTATTAGAACAAGCGTTAAGGATCAACAAAACTAAAATCAATAAACCTATGTATTTTTTCACTCGCTTTCACCTCAACTCTTAAGGACAGTTGTGCCATACTATATATACCCGATCTCACATGCCGGCGGCTCGGCTTTTTATGCTCAATTCCTAATATTGGCGAAGAACTCTCCCATATTGACTCCCAGATGATAGGAAGCATACCAAATCCAAAGTGTTAAGAATATAGTAGTAAGAGCCGGATACTTTTTGGTAATTCTCTTTAGTTCTTTGTTAAATCATCCATTCCCACTTACTCCTCGTTAGTAAAATATTTCCATTTTATTATTACACAGATTGCTTTTTTGCTCAATATATTGTTTAATCTTTCTTCGCAAAGCTTTAAAATGATGGGTCCGTTTTCGTTCCTTGATGGAAAACCATTTTCCAAATACCCTCATTTAGTTTCCAAATAGAACTCCGTAACGCATGCTGTTTCGTCTGTTCATTAAAAGTTCGGTATGTTGCCAGAACAATATTTTCGGATAAAGTATGAATATCGAAATTACTTATTGTAGCTTTGATCATACCAATTCCGCCGTCCTTAAAATTTTCATCTTTATGCAATACTCTCCCAGAACTGCCAAACTCAAAGAACTCATCGGCCAATAACCTTTTCAGCTCCGTTTTTGATGAACGGACTTCTGACGTTAATAATTTTTCCTCTAAATGTTTAATATGTTCTTTTAGATCCATAGATGAAATCTCCTTTACAATCAATAGAAGACTAATTCAACAAAGACAGCGAATATCCTTCTTAAATGTAAAAGAATGCCATTTCTCGTTAAAAAGTGAAACCTCTGTACATTTGAATCGTATTAGGAAATATATAGAAAGGGGATACATTTAATGAGTAATAAGGAAATGAAATGTAGTAGCTGCGGCGGAAACTCTTTCGTCCAGGCAATGGATTATATCAATCTCCGGCCAGTCGATAGAAAAATGAGTATTGGATCCGAAAGGGTTTATACAGTTTGTTTAGTTTGTGGAGAAGTGGTTTCAATTAAGGTGAAAAATCCTGAGAAGTTACTTAAATGATCTTAAAGCTCTTGATGTGAGGGCGGCTCTGAACAACTTTGATGAAATTCTTTATGTTATTGGCCGAACCTGGGGCTACTTCGGACAACTTTGATAGAAATCTTTCTGGTTTTGTCCGAACATGGGGCTACTTCGGACAACTTTAAAGGAAATCTTCCTGATTTTGTCCGAAGCCAGGGCTACTTCGGACAACTTTAAAGGAAATCTTCCTGATTTTGTCCGAAGCCAGGGCTACTTCGGACAACTTTGATAGAAATCTTCCTGGTTTTGTCCGAACCTGGGGCTACTTCGGACAACTTTGATAGAAATCTTCCTGGTTTTGTCCGAAGCCAGGGCTACTTCGGACAACTTTGATAGAAATCTTCCTGGTTTTGT